>CAKQFW010000031.1 GCA_934230965.1 uncultured Prevotella sp. | reverse complement strand
GTTCAAAATCAGTGCCGAAACACTTGTCTTTTGAGAATGGAACAGGAATGATGGGTAATTGGTTGAATGGTTCTTCTTTAGGAGAGCACCAAATGTCGCCTTTTACCTTCATATCCCAGTTACAGAATGGGAATATTACGTGATCAAATTCCAATCCTTTACTGGTGTGTATTGTGAGCATACGTATACCGTCTTCTCCATCAATGTAGATGGCTTGTTTGAAGAGATGGTTATCCCATTCGTTGATAAAGCCTTCAATATCAGATGGGTGGTCAATGGTGAAGGCATTTATCTTATCGAAAAATGAGCATAAGAACGCGCTTTGTCCTTTAATAGTGTTTAGCTTGAAAGCGCGCTGTATGTGTTCTGCAATATCATAGAGCGGTAGCGAGGCTAAGTCGGTGCCTACGTTTAAAGCCTTGTCAACGATAAGCGTTATGGCTTCAAGTGTTAATAATTTTCCCTTAGGAAGCGCCTCGCTGTTTACGTGTTCAAGATAGAACGATGCAATATTTGCTTTAACCACCTCATCATTAGGATGTATAAGATAGCGCAGCACCCATATGATAGCGTTTACGGCTATCGAGCAGTCAAGACGATAGGCTTCTTTAGAGATAACGTGCACCTCAGGCATATTCATAGCCAAGTATTCGGCCATTTGTTGAATGTTATCATTCGTACGCGATAAGATGGCAATGTCTTGCATCTTTACACCGTGTGCTAACAGATTACGAAGAATGGCCTCAACACGTTGCTTCATAAACAGGTCGGCATCGTAGCTCTCGTCCTCTGGTTTGGTCTTGGGAACGATAGCTATTTCAACACGACCGCTATTGTCTCTTGACTCAGGCACTTCTTGGGCTACATCGGCGTAGGCTTGTAGTATTTGTGCTGCATCGGTTTCGCTATATTCGGCAATTTTCTCTGCCTCAATTTGTGTGGCTATTTTAAAGAAAGCATTATTGAATACCACTATGTTGCGTTGCGAACGATAATTGGTAGCCAACGAAACTACTTTTAATTTGCTTTGAGCTGGTGAAAATTGTTGTTCAATATTGTTCAACAATTGCCAATCGCCCTCACGCCAACGGTAAATACTTTGTTTTACATCACCCACAATAAGGTTTGTACCAGCACCCGTCTTGCTCAAGCATTCATCAAGCAGCACTTTAAAGTTTTTCCATTGCACAACGCTTGTATCTTGAAACTCGTCAATCATTATATGAGTAAGCTGGGTACCAGCTTTCTCGAAAACGAACGGAGTGTCGTTTTCGCTGATAAGAGAGTGCAGAAGATACTGAGTGTCGCTTAGTAAAAAACGGTTGTTATCGGTATTGCTTTCGCGCACTTTTTTATCAATAGCACCGAGAAGGCGTAACTTGTGTAAATTGTCGAGTATGAGCGATGATACAACATAACGGTTCCACTCTTTTTTTCGCTTCTTCTCGGTAGCCTGATAGAAAGGCATAAGCACGTTTTCAACCACGGCCTCTAACTGGTCGTGACGTGGCTGATCGCTTTTTCGTGTCGCTTTCTTTATCCATTCGCCACTTGCTGTTAGCGCTTTTTGATGCGTTTTGGTTAGCTTAGCGGTTGGCAATATTTGTTCGCGTTGCTTTTGAAAGTAGGATAGGGTGTTGGCTTTTATTTCACTCTCTTCAATACCATGCTCGGTCAGCAGAGCAAAAAACTGTTCTACTGATTGTTGTACAGAACGTATGGCGTTGAAACGGATTTTTCGTATGAGGTCAGAATAATGGTCGAAAAAGCCCTCTTGTGCAAAGCGCTTAGCCATTATGTCTTGATGGTCTTTATAATAATCTTTATAAATATTATGTCCGAAGCGTTTGATCGTTCCGATAACGTTCCAGCCCTTATCATCATCAATGTTTGAGCGTATAAAATCAAGAATCCAAGCCAAAACAGCATCAGAGGATGTAAGATTTTCTACCAATTCGTCTACAGCCTGTTCCTCAACCATTATATCGTTAAGGTCAACACGGAAGTTGGCGGTGAGGTCAAGTTCACGTGCAAGATTACGAAGAATGGTTTGAAAAAACGTATCAATAGTTTGTATACGAAAGTAGCTGTAATGATGAATGAGCTGTGTAAGAGCCATACCAGCACGCTGTGCGGCTAAGTTGGGCGAGATGTCCATATCTGCGCACACCTTGTTAAGATAGTTGGCAGATGTGGGCAACTGTTTCCAAATACCGTAAAGTTGACTTAAGATACGAGCTTTCATTTCTTCCGTAGCCTTGTTGGTAAATGTTACGGCCAGAATTGAACGATAGCTTGTGGGGTTGGCTATCAGCATCTTGATGTATTCGGTGGTAAGGGTAAACGTTTTGCCGCTGCCCGCGCTGGCTTTGTAAACGGTGAGCGGGGCTACTTCGTTGCCTGTTTGTTTCATGCGTTATTCGTATAGATAATAGTACCAATAAGTGTTTCCGTAGGTGTCGCGCATAGCGTTGCGCCGCACTTTAGGGTCGAGATATTTACTTTCAAGCGTTTGGAAATCTTGAAAATCGGCATCCATTACATTGCTGTGAAAGATAATTGACGGATTGGTGCGAAGGTGTGTGTATAGCAACAGCGCTTCGCGATAATGGGTGGGTAGGGGGCCATGTACGTCATAAAGCGTAGGCAACAGTGCCACGAAAGCGTCAATTTTCTTATCCAGTAGCAACGCCATAAGATAATAATCGGTGAACGGACGTTTGCCCAGGTTATGGCGATAAAGATAGTCGAGATAGCGTTGTGCCCCCATCCGTTGTTTGGGGTATACACCGATATGCTGAAAAAGTCTTCCCTCAGGATAGAAAGCCATGCGAGTGTTCACACTATCAGGGGTAAGGTTTTGTGCTCCTTTTGCCACAGTATAAGTAAAGAACTTTTCAGGCAACTGCCCTTTTAATGATAAGGTATAGGCCGTAAGCATTGTGAGCGATGGCGAATTGTCGTTTGCTTGCTTAAGCACATCAAGAGCCTCGTCGTATTGTTTTTGGCTGAGAAGCCGTTCAATCTTGAGTTGTGTGTGAAGCGCTGCTGAGCTATTACTGGTGAGGCCTGTGAAGAGAAAACCTACCAGCATGATAAGGGTATTTGATATAATAATGGTTTGCTGCGTATAGTGAAACATCGATTTGGTCTCAATGTTGATACGCATCAAAATATAGATGATTAACGCATACAGCGTCAAGCCAATAGGTAACATATATGGCCATACGCCAAATGTGTAACCGTTAGCTTGAAGCTGTATGCCAGTGAGTGCTGCCAGTACGATGAACGATGGTACGTATGACAGAGCATAGAGGATGCTGAACGAACGCAGTAGTCGGCCAACGCCAAACTGTAACAGCGCCAGCACGATGATAATGGTGCTCGTTCCTATGATAGGGTGGTATTGTGTGGTGCCCCCTGAACATAGGTGCTGTGTGAGCATCAAAAGATCCTGCTGATATATATACAGGTATATAAATACGAATGTATAAAACAGTATGGCGCACAAGATGCGCACATACAAATTGTTGCTGTTACTGTTGACTGTTGACATTTTAGTTTTTCTTTAACACTACTGCAGAACGTGCAGGAATATAGAGTTTTAACCACTCTTTACGCTCCTTCATATAGAGGGGGTCGTAATTGGTAAGGTGGGTTATGCTGTCGTCGGCTAATCCGTTGCCACCAAAGGCTTTGGCATCTGTGTTCAACACTACATCGTACGAGCCAGTGGGTACGAGGAAACCGTAATCGGTAAACGATTGCGTGGGGTTGAAGTTGAATACAAAGATAAGGTTACCACGCATGTATGCTAATATCTGGTCGCCATCATTGTGCCATATTTCTTGCACACGTGTGCGCTGTATGTTTCGTTCACTTTTTAAAACCTTTAGCATTTCGCGGTCAAAGTCGCCCAAGAAGTGGTAGTCGAGTTCAGGGTTATCAACCAGATTCCACTGTCGGCGTGCATACTTATGGCTCCAGCCGTTGCCTTCACGTGGGAAGTCAATCCATTCAGGATGTCCAAACTCATTGCCCATGAAGTTTAGGTAGCCACCATTGATGGTAGATGCCGTTACAAGACGTATCATTTTGTGTAAGGCAATGCCACGATTTACCACGCCATTTTCGTCGCCATGTTTGAAGTGCCAGTACATATCGGCATCGCACAGACGGAAGATGATGGTTTTGTCGCCCACCAAAGCCTGGTCATGACTTTCGCAGTAGCTGATGGTCTTTTCGTCGGCACGTCGGTTGGTGGTTTCCCATAGGATAGAACTGGGTTTCCACTGTTCGTCTGGCAACTCTTTGATGGTTTTAATCCAAAAGTCGGGTATGTTCATGGCCATTCGATAATCGAAGCCATAGCCACCATCGGCAAATTTAGCAGCAAGGCCTGGCATGCCGCTTACCTCTTCAGCTATAGTGATGGCATCTTTATTTACCTCATGAATAAGCAAGTTTGCCAATGTGAGGTAACAAATAGCATTGTCATCTTGATGGCCGTTAAAATAGTCTTGATACCCGCAGAAAGCTTCACCTAAGCCGTGGCTGTAATAGAGCATTGAGGTAACACCATCGAAGCGGAAGCCATCAAAGTGGAATTCTTCTTGCCAATATTTGCAGTTTGACAGCAAGAAGTGTAACACTTCGTCTTTTCCATAGTCGAAGCAAAGGCTATCCCAAGCGGGATGTTCATGACGGTCGCCAGGGTAGAAGTATTGATTAGGGTCGCCAGCAAGATTGCCTAAACCTTCAATTTCGTTCTTTACAGCGTGGCTATGCACAATGTCCATAATTACGGCAATGCCGTTTTGGTGTGCTGTGTCGATGAGGTGCTTTAATTGTTCGGGGGTGCCGAAGCGGCTTGATGCAGCAAAGAAACTACTTACGTGATAGCCAAACGACCCGTAGTAGGGATGCTCTTGAATGGCCATTACCTGTATGCAGTTGTAGCCATCGGCTATGACGCGTGGCAATACGTTCTCTCTGAATTCGTCGTAGGTGCCCACCTTTTCTTCATCCTCGGCCATGCCAATATGGCACTCGTAGATGAGTAGGGGCGATTTAGAGGCTTTGAATGTTTTTTTCTTCCACTCGTAGGGTTGCTCAGGGTTCCATACCTGTGCTGAGAATATTTTTGTAGCATCGTCTTGCACCACGCGTCGTGTCCAGGCGGGTATGCGCTCGCCATGGCCACCTTCCCAGTAAACATGCATTTTGTATAGGTCGCCGTGACGTAAGTCTTTCTCACGAAGATTCAGTTCCCAATTGCCTGTTCCCTCAATGCGGTGCGCCTCATATTTTTTGCTTTCTTCCCAGTTGTTGAAATCGCCCACCAAGAATATCTTTGTTGCGTTAGGAGCCCACTCTCTGAATACCCATCCACGGTTTTTCTTGTGTAATCCGTAATAGTTATGGCCGTTAGCAAAGTCGGCCAGTGTTTTCTTGCCGTTCTTTGTCAGCATGTTTAGTTTCCACTGTGCATGCTCATGTCGGCCTTTGATGGCTTCCTCAAACGGTTCAAGGTAAGCATCGTTGCGCACAAGGCCTATATGTTTAGGCTTGGTGGCTTTCTTTACATTCTTAGTCTTCATAGTGTTGAAAATATGATATTTTAGTGGTTGATTGTTTTTGTTCTTTTATTAGTTTTCATATCTACGGCCATTTTCATAATGGCCAGTTTTTGTAATGTTGCCGTCTCGGTTTTTCTCTACAAATTTTCCGTCGCGGCGGTCGTTGGCATACGATCCTTCAAAGCGTTGGCCCTCTTTATTTTCTTCAATGGCTTGGCCATTACGCTTACCGTCTTTATAGGTGCCTTTAAATTTATTGCCATTGGCATAGTGTATGATAACGGTGCCGTTCAACAGTCCGCGTTTGAAGTCGCCATCATATACGTCGCCGTTCTTTTTTGTTAGTTTTCCTTTTCCTTCTTGTAGGTCGTTGTTCCATTGTCCCACATATACATCGCCGTTTTTCCAAACATAGGTACCCACACCTTGTTTTGATCCTTCGTTGAAGTGTCCTGTATATCGGTCGCCGTTTACATATTTAAAGATGCCCTCGCCAGTGCGTTCGCCCTGAACGTATGCCCCTTCATATATGTCGCCATTTTGAAATTTATATATGCCACGTCCGTTTTGTATATCGTTGGCCCACTCGCCAGTATATATATCGCCATCGGCATATCGGTTTGTGCCCTTACCCGAGCGCTGGTTGTTTAGCCACATTCCGTCGTACGACGTGCCATCTCCCCAGTCAAAGTAGCCTTTGCCACTTTTCTGGTCGTCTTTCCAGTTTCCGTCATAAAAGGCTCCGCTGGCAAAGGTATATTTTCCTTTGCCCGAGCGCTTATCTTGCTCCCAGTTGCCTTCATATTTGTCTCCATTATAATAATACATAATGCCGTGTCCGTGTTGATAGTCGCGAAACCAAAGGCCTACATATTTATTGTTGTTTGAGAAGTAGAAGGTGCCTAAACCGTGTTGCTGGTCTTGAAACCATTCGCCGTCATACTTTTCGCCATCTGAAAACGAGTAGATGCCGTGCCCCTGACGTTTTCCTTTTACATACTGTCCCTCATAGGTGTCGCCGTTTTTATACAATGCGCTACCTTTTCCTTGCGGTTTTCCACCTTGCATTTGTCCTTTATAGGCACCTCCATCGCGTGTGACGCATGTGCCGAGGGTTATTTTCTGTGCAGAAATGGCTGTCGGGATAAGAGTAAATATTATGCTGAGTAAGTGTATCTTTGTCTTCATTGTTGTGAAACAATTATGTGGTTTGTTCTCTATGTAGAGATATGTTACATACTTTCATCTCCCAAAATTAGTGTTTTTTGATTATATAGCCAAACTAATTTATATTTTTTTCTATTGTTACCGATTTTTCACTGTCGTCATGTATCTTAAAAAGCGCTTTCTATATAATGATATGTGATAGAGAGAGGGGGTAGGGGTTAACATTTATTTATCATATTCATATATGCTAATAATTTTGAACACTTGCATAGATGTTGTAGGCCTACATAAAAAACGCTGAAAAACATGTAAAAAACAAATAAAAAGTTTGTAGGCCAAAAAATAATAATTAACTTTGCATGTATTCATCAATAAAGCGTTAGGCTAAATGAGACAATTAAAAATAACCAAATCGTTTACAAATCGAGAGAGCGCCTCTCTTGATAAGTATCTTCAAGACATAGGCCACGAGCCCCTTTTGTCGTTAGATGAAGAGGTAGAATTGGCACGCCGTATAAGAGAAGGTGATGACAAGGCCCTTGAAAAACTTACACGTGCCAACCTCCGATTTGTTGTTTCAGTGGCCAAACAATATCAAAATCAAGGTCTTAGCCTTCCCGATCTTATTAATGAAGGCAATCTTGGTTTGATAAAGGCAGCGCGCAAGTTTGATGAGACACGCGGCTTTAAATTTATATCGTATGCTGTATGGTGGATAAGGCAGAGCATCATGCAAGCCATTGCCGAGCAAGGCCGTTCGGTACGTTTACCGTTGAACCAAGTGGGGTCGGTAAACAAAATAAACAAGGTGTTGTCAAAGTTTGAGCAAGAAAACGAGCGTCGTCCCAGCGTTGAAGAGATAGCCGCTCGCACCGATATGCCCCAAGAAAAGGTAGAAGAGGTGATAAAGGCCGACACCAAGCAGGTATCGATGGATGCCCCCTTTCATGATGGCGAGGGCAGCAGCTTGCTCGATGTTTTAACAAACGACGATACCCCCGACACCGATGCCGAGCTGCTGAAACAATCGTTGAAAGAAGAGTTGGCCCTGGCCCTTAACGCCCTTAACGAGCGCGAGCGCAATGTGATAAGCGCTTTTTACGGTTTAGGCGAGCCCGAGCTAACCATGGACGAGATAGGCAAAAAGTTTGGCCTCACACGCGAGCGTGTGCGCCAGATACGTGAGCGTGCTTTGCGCCGATTGCGTCAGAACACACAAAACAAAGCCTTGCGTGCCTATTTAGGAAAATAGAATAAAAAGGAAACGAAACAATATGAAATTTAAGACACTGTTATTTATCTTGGTGGCATTGCTTGCCACCACCTCTCTTTACGCTGCTGGCAAGAAGACGCGTGTATATGTGTATGGTTTTGCAGCATCGTTTAACGACTCTATCGTATATTTCACCGATATACAAACGCTCGACTCGGCCACCATCGCCTCAAAGTCAGGCTTTCTGTATGGCCGCGACAACTATTCGTATCAGCTGCGCGACTATCTGAAAGGTCACGGTTGCGCCACCCCCACCTGCATCACCACCTTTTCAGTAAAGCGCAAAGATATAGAGAAGAAATATGTGGCCCTGAAGAAGAAATATGCCAATGGCAAGTATATCGTTAAGCACGTCACCCCCTCACAGTTTGCTTACACCGTTATCCATCCCGACGAAGATGTAGACGTTGACATGCTGACCAAGGCCGAGCGCAAAGCCTTGAAGCAGAGAAACAAACAAGAGATGAAAGAGCAAAAGGCCAAGGCCAAGGCCCAGAAACGTGCTGCCAAGCATGGCACCCCTACACCTCCTGCCGAGGCACAGCCAGCCCACGAATAAGATAAAGAAATCGTCACCTCGCGCCCCGCACACACAAACACGTCGCCTTATAGCCTTTTCACCTAAGTAGGTGTTCAAAATTAATTTAAATGTATGATTGATATATGCGATTAATTTTGAACACCTACTTATAAGGCGACATTGGTTTTTCTGCCACTCTATCTAAAAAACGCTTAACAAAAAACACGACATGGTCTCGACGCAACAATATGTTTTCTGCATAGCCGAGTTTTACGTAGGCATACACTTTGCCCCCAGCGATGTTAATGGGCTACAGCTCATACCATCGTTTCGCCCCTTTTTAGTGCACCAGGGGCCGTGTCAGGGTCAGACCAATGCCCACCCCCTTATGTTTACTTTAACGGTAGACGATGCCTTGCGCCCCGTGCCCAAAGAGCAGCGCGAGCGCATACGCACCTTTGATACCGGCAATGGCGACACCATTGTCGACCTTCTGCCCGATGGCGGATACCAATACATCATAAAAGACATACACCAGCGGCCCTGCTGCCTGTTACAAACCGATAAGCACTTTACCACATGCCGTTGTGCCCTTAATGGCAACCACACCATGCGCAGCTTTGGTTTGAACAATGCCCTCATGTTAGTGTATGCCTTCAATGGTTGCAAAAACAGCACACTGCTCATACATGCCTCATTGGTGCGACATAACGGCTATGGCTATGCCTTCATAGCCAAGAGCGGAACAGGCAAAAGCACACAGGTAAGCATGTGGCTAAAACACATACCCCACTGCGACCTCATGAACGACGATAACCCCATTGTGCGCATCATAGGCAACAATGCCTATATATATGGTAGCCCCTGGAGCGGAAAAACACCCTGCTATCGCAATGTAAAGGCACCGCTGGGAGCCATCACGCGCATTGACCGCGCCCTCACAAACAGTGTCGACAAGCTTCGTCCTGTCGAGGCCTTTGCCTCGCTGTTGCCCGCTTGTTCGTCGATGAAGTGGGACAAAGACATCTTCAACGATATCTGCAACACCGTAACCCGAATTATTGAGGTCACACCACAGTATGTGCTACACTGCCGCCCCGACCGCGAGGCTGCCGAGGTGTGTGCCGAAGCAATAGTAGTAAAGAAATGAAAGAAATACAGATGCGTAATGCCGACCTCATTCCTGAGATTGTGCAACTGCTGAACGAGGGTCACACCATCACGCTAAAGCTAAAAGGATATAGCATGCGGCCCTTCTTAGAAAACAATCGCGACAAGGCCCTCATCACCAAAGCCCAAAATATAAAAAAAGGCGATGCCGTGCTGGCCGAGGTGTCGGCAGGCGTTTACGTGCTACACCGTATAATAAAGATACAGGGCAACGATGTAACCCTTCGTGGCGACGGCAACCTTACCAACGAATATTGCCATCGCAGCGATGTAAAAGGCTTCGTGATAGGTTTCTATCGCAAAGGGCGCACCACTATTGAAAAGACAAACAGCCCCAAGTGGCTGCTCTATTCATGGCTGTGGATGTGGCTCTTCCCCATACGTCGCTACCTGTTAGCCTTTCATAGGCACATCTGGCTGCGCCTCTTTCCCGTAAAGTTGGCATAGCAGTAACATATCATAACAGCAATATATCATAGCAAAAAAGAAAACAAATATATGAAAACAAAAAACGGTTTTAACCTACGCAATGTTTGTGGCGAGCACATCGTTGTGGCTGAAGGCAAAGAAAATATCGACTTCAGCAATATCATCAGCATGAACGAAACGGCAGCCTTCTTATGGCAGCACATACAGGGCACCACTTTCGACGTACCCCACATGGTGCAACTGCTCACACAAGAGTATGATGTTGATGCCGCCACCGCCGAGGCCGACTGCACCACACTGCTCAACCAGTGGATAAAAGCTGGCATCGTAGAAGAATAGCAAGAACTCGTCAACTCGTCAACCAAAGAAGCAAGCAGCTTGTCTACTTGTCAACTCGTCAACTTGTCAACTAAAATGCAACAAATACTAAAAGCTTTCCCCTCTCTCACCACCACGCAGATAGAGCAGTTTCAAGCCCTGATGCCCCTGTACCGAGAGTGGAACGATAAGATAAACGTCATATCGCGCAAAGATATCGACAACCTGTATACCCACCACGTGCTACACTCGCTGGCCATAGCACAATATATAAGGTGGAAACCCGGCACCCAGATACTCGACTTCGGCACCGGAGGCGGTTTCCCTGGCATACCCCTGGCCATCATGTTTCCTGAGTGTCATTTCAAGATGATTGATGGCACCGGCAAGAAGATAAAGGTGGTAAACGCCGTAGCCCAGGCCATAGGGCTGAAAAACGTAGAGGCCGTGCACCTGCGTGGCGAAGAAGAAAAAGGCAAGTATGATTTTATCGTGAGCCGAGCCGTTATGCCCTTGCCCGACCTTGTAAAGATTATACGCAAAAACATTGCCACCCAGCAGCACAACGCCTTGCCCAACGGCCTTATCTGTCTAAAGGGCGGCAACCTGTCGGCCGAGACCCAGCCCTTTAAAAACCGTGTGCAGCTCACCCCCATAGCACAGTGGTTTGCCGACGAATGGTTTAACGATAAGCAGCTAATATATTTACCGTTATGATAAAGATACAGAAATTTGTGTGTAACATGTTTCAAGAAAACTGTTACGTCGTGAGCGACGATAGCCTTCAGTGCGTCATCATCGATTGTGGTGCCCTATATCCTGAAGAGCAGCAAGCCATCGTTGCCTATATCAATGAGGCACACCTCACCCCTGTACACCTCCTCGCTACACATGGGCACTTCGACCACAACTGTGGTAACCACATCATACACCAGCACTACGGCCTCGGCCCTCAAGTGTCGGCACAAGACCAGCAGCTCATCACACACCTCGACCAGCAAGCACAAAGCCTGGCCAATGTGCCCTTCGATGCTCCCATTGCCCCCGTCAGCAGCTTCATCACCGATGGTCAGGTTATCAGCTTTGGCCACCACCAGTTAGAGGTCATGGCCACCCCAGGCCACACCCGTGGCTCGGTGTGCTTCTTGTGCCGCGACGAAAACATCATGTTCAGTGGCGACACCCTGTTCCGACATTCAATAGGCCGCACCGACCTACAGGGCGGCAGCATGCTGCAAATCATACAGAGCCTGCGCATGATGGCACAGTTGCCCGACAACATACAGGTGCTGCCAGGCCACGGCCCCGCCACCTCAATAGGCGAAGAGCTGGCCCACAACCCCTACATGGATAGGTAACCACACACAATGATACAACCCACCAACGCTACACATCAGTCACGCCCACACACCATCTTAGGCATCGACCCTGGCACAAACGTCATGGGCTATGGTGTGCTACAGGTTAGTGGCAACAAAGCATCGCTACAGGTTATGGGCGTGATAGATATGCGCAAGAGCACCGACCCATATCTGCGCCTCGGCCACATCTTCGAGCGCGTGCAAGGCATCATCGACGCCTACCAGCCCGACGAGATGGCTGTCGAAGCCCCCTTCTTCGGAAAAAACGTGCAGTCGATGCTTAAGTTAGGGCGCTCGCAAGGCGTAGCCATAGCCGCCGCCGTGCAGCGAGGACTGTCGGTGCACGAGTATGCCCCTATGAAGATAAAGATGGCGCTCACAGGCCAAGGGCAAGCCTCAAAAGAGCAGGTAGCGGCCATGCTGCAACGCCTGCTAAAGATTGCCCCCGACCAGATGCCAAAATATATGGATGCCACCGACGCCCTGGCCGCTGCCTACTGCCACTTTATGCAGATGGGCAAGCCCGAAACACAAACACACTACCGAGGATGGAAAGACTTCCTCGTAAAAAATCAAGACCGCGTATGCAAAAAGTAATTATCAACATAGCCGAGGGTGTGGCACGCATGCCCGAATGGCGAATGAAAGAGCCCGTCAACTTTCAGTTGCTGCAAAACGAGCACCTGGCCATCGTAGGCCCTAATGGCGCTGGAAAAACCATGCTTGTCGACATGCTTACAGGGCGGCATCCGCTCCTTGGCGATAACCCCCGTTACAGCTTTGCACCAGGCAGCAGCACACGCCTCTCTGATAACATCAAGTATATTGCCTTTCGCGACACCTATGGCGGTGACAACGACCGCACCTACTATCTGCAGCAGCGCTGGAACCAAACCGAGATCGACGCCTCAACCCTTACCGTGGCACAAAAGCTCGACGAGGCCTACCGCCTTGCGGGTCCCGACACCCCACAGCGCCAGCAGCTGCGCCAGCAAATATATCGCCTGTTTCAGCTCGATGCCTTGCTAAACAAGTATGTCATACTGCTCTCCAGTGGCGAACTAAGAAAACTCATGCTGGCCTCATGCATCTTTGCAGCACCACAAGTGCTCATCATCGACAATCCATTCATAGGCCTCGATACCGAAACACGCCAGCAACTAAAACAGCTGCTTGAAGAGATGGCACACAGCGCACAGCTGCAAATAGTGCTGGTGCTGAGCAATATTGCCGACATACCCGCCTTCATCACCCATGTGGTGCCCGTGCAAGGTAGGGTGGTGCAGCCCAAAGTGTCGCTGGCCACCTACCAGCAGCAGCTTCAGCCCATACCGCCCCATGTGCTGCCAGCTGATAAAGCGCAAGCCATCGTGCACATGCCCTATGCTAACCCCTCATACCAGGTGCAAGAGGTGGTGCAGATGCACAATGTTACCATACGCTACGGCGCCCGCACCATCTTAAAAGACCTTTGCTGGACCATCCTTAACACCCAGTGCTGGGCACTGTCAGGGCCTAATGGCGCTGGCAAGTCAACACTGCTCAGCCTTGTGTGTGCCGACAACCCACAGAGCTATGCCTGTAACATATCGCTCTTCGGCAAGAAGCGCGGCAGCGGCGAAAGCATCTGGGACATTAAAAAGCACATAGGATATGTATCGCCCGAGATGCACCGCGCCTACCATCGCCCACTGCCCGTTATCGACATTGTGGCCAGCGGACTAAGCCCCCGCAGCGCCCTCTCGGTCAAGACCACGGCACAGCAGCGCCCCATCTGCCTGTTCTGGCTCAGCATCTTTGGCATCGACGATAAGGCCGACGTAAGCTTCTTAAAGCTATCCAGCGGTCAGCAGCGCCTCGTGCTCTTGGCGCGCGCCTTTGTTAAAGACCCACAGCTGCTCATCCTCGACGAGCCTCTACATGGTCTCGACGACACTAACCGCCGCCTGGTAAAAGATGTTATCAACGCCTTCTGCAGCCGCAAGAACAAAACCCTCATTATGGTAACCCATTATCAGGCCGAATATCCCGAGTGCATACAGCACACGAAAACATTAGTAAAAAACAAGTAAAAAAACGGTTTATGATGAAAAAAATAGCTATCACACTCATGCTCGCATGCCTGTTTGCAGTAAACGGCAGCGCACAAGAAATTTACAAAGAAGTGGTGAAAATGAAGGCCAACGCCGAGCGCCTCATGAACGAT
>CAKQFW010000030.1 GCA_934230965.1 uncultured Prevotella sp. | reverse complement strand
CTGTGGCATCGTATAAAAAACTGTTTGGCAAAGATCCCATCGTTCGTGGCATCCACGCTGGTCTTGAGTGTGGCTTGTTTGCCGAGCGCTACCCCAACCTCGATATGGTATCGTTTGGCCCCACTCTGCGTGGCGTACACACCCCCGACGAGAGTTTGCACATTCCCACCGTACAGATGGTATGGGATCATATCCTCGACATTTTGAAAAATGTAGAGAAATAATCACCCACAAGGGTTAACATATAAAAAGCGCCCTGTAACGGTAAAGTATGAAACATCATACTCTTGCCTTTACAGGGCGCTTTGTTATTTCTAAGTTTTTGAGCTTATGCGTTGACAAACTGTTACCAGAGTTTATCAGTAGTTATATTAAAGGACTTGATTTACAAAACTAACAGCTTGTCAACTCGTCAGCTTGTCAACTCGTCAACTTATCAGTCTTCCATCAGTTTACGATAACGACCTTTCTTGATGTCTTCGTTACCCAAACGGCGGGCCTTATTAATTTCATAATCAGAGTAGCTACCCTCGAAGAAGAACACCTCACCATTGCCCTCAAAGGCAAGGATATGAGTGCAGATACGGTCGAGGAACCAGCGGTCGTGGCTTACCACCACAGCACAACCTGCAAACTCGTCAAGGCCTTCTTCCAAGGCGCGCAGCGTGTTTACATCAATGTCATTGGTAGGCTCGTCGAGCAATAGTACGTTGCCCTCTTGTTTCAGCGCCAAAGCCAGCTGCAAGCGGTTACGCTCGCCACCCGACAGTGTTCCACACAGTTTGCTCTGGTCGGTACCCGAGAAGTTGAAACGCGAGATGTAAGCGCGAGCGTTCACATCGCGACCACCCAGACGCAGTGTCTCGTTGCCTTGCGAGATGGTTTCATACACGCTCTTATTGGGGTCAATGTCTTTGTGCTGCTGGTCAACATAGGCCAACTTCACGGTCTCGCCCATCTCAAAAGTACCTGCATCGGGTTGCTCAAGGCCCATGATGAGGCGGAACAGCGTACTCTTACCAGCACCGTTCGGGCCAATCACGCCCACGATGCCGTTAGGCGGAAGCATAAAGTTGAGGTCGTTATACAGCACCTTATCGCCGTAAGCTTTCTTCACATGCTGAGCCTCGATAACCTTGTTGCCAAGACGCGGACCGTTAGGGATGAAGATTTCCAATTTCTCCTCACGCACCTTCTGCTCCTCGCCCAACATCTTCTCGTAGGCGTTCAAACGCGCCTTACCCTTAGCCTGGCGAGCCTTGGGAGCCATGTGTGCCCACTCGAGCTCACGCTCCAAAGCCTTGCGACGTTTCGAGGCCTGTTTTTCCTCTTGCATCATGCGCTGCGTCTTCTGCTGCAACCACGATGAATAATTGCCATGCCAAGGAATACCCTCACCACGGTCGAGCTCCAATATCCACTCACTCACATCGTCGAGGAAGTAGCGGTCGTGGGTAACAGCAATCACCGTTCCCTCATACTGCTGTAGGTGCTGCTCCAGCCAATCGATGCTCTCGGCATCAAGGTGGTTGGTAGGCTCATCAAGCAGCAACACATCGGGCTTCTGCAGCAACAGGCGGCAAAGTGCCACACGGCGACGCTCACCCCCCGACAGGTTGGTTACAGGACTGTCACCAGCGGGGCAACGCAAGGCTGCCATGGCGCGATCAAGTTTCGAGTCCATATTCCACGCATCGGTAGCGTCGATAATGTCTTGCACCTCGGCCTGACGTTGCATCAGCTGATCCATCTTATCAGGGTCGCTGTAATATTCTTCTTCGCCAAACTTTCGGTTTATCTCTTCATATTCGGCCAGCGCGTCATAGGCTTTCTGCACGCCTTCCATCACATTTTCCTTCACCGTCTTCTGCTCGTTCAGGGGCGGATCCTGTGGCAGATAACCCACCGTGTAGCCAGGGCTCCATACCACATCGCCCTGCGTGGGTTGTTCCAGTCCGGCGATAATTTTCATCAGGGTCGATTTACCAGCACCATTCAAGCCGATGATGCCAATCTTGGCCCCGTAGAAGAAAGAGAGGTAGATATCTTTCAATATCTGTTTTCGGTTTTGGGGAATGATTTTCGACACTCCCACCATAGAGAAGATAATCTTCTTGTCGTCAACTGTTGCCATATATTATTATTTGAATAATGTTTATTAGATTTTTGCAAAGATTATACAATGATTATATAATGTGCAAAGATACAACAAAAAACTTGAGTCTACAAAAAGAAGCCTATCGTTTTGACGTTAAGCTAATAGTATATCTATAAAAAAAGGATGATACTATCAGCTTACGCCACGATAGGCTTCTTGCAATTATATTTTATCTTTTAAACAATCGTCTTCACTTGAGCAAAGGCAAGTGGTTACTTTACTACCTTACGACCACCCACGATGTAGATACCATGAGGCAGACCCTGTGTGGCTGTAGCAATGCTAACCTCGCTGTTGAAAGAACGCAAGGTGCGACCATCAAGTGTAGTAACCAGTGTGCGCACGGTGCGAGCAGGACGATTGCTAACCACCGCTTCTATGCCTGTGGTATACTGGCTGGTAACGTCTTGCAATTTATAATGTCCCTGGCTATCTTTGTTGGTAGTAACGACAAAGTAGCTGGTTTGCTTCACGTTTTGAATATTTTCTGTTTGCGAGTCGCCCTTGCCTGTATTGAAAACAAAGTTTACATAGTCGTCAGCAGCGTTCATGGTGTAGTTCAGCGTGTACCATTTCTTTCCACCTTCTTGTTTAGTGGTAGTTACTGCATCGCCAGGCCACTTCGTAGCAACGGGATTGTGCGAGCCATCGCCGCCCCATGACCAAACGTTCATGCTGTTCCATCCCACTTGCTCAACATTCACGTTTACAACAATAGGATACGATTTAAACGAGCGCACGTCATACTGGCGTTCAATCTGTCCCCACACCTTTCCGCCTTGCAGCAGCGCCATTTTCATGGTATATTGGCCTTCAGGCAACTTAATAGTTGTGCCATTAGCCACTGCCTTGCTGCTGGCTGTAGGATTGGTACCATCGGTAGTGTAAACAATCTTAGCACCATCGGTAGCCGACAGCACGCGCAACGTAGCGGTAGGATTGTCATAATAAGTGCCCGAGGGCAGCGAGGTCCAGGCCTTTTCCTGAGTTTTCTCTACAAAGTAGCGATAGTTTTTGCCATCAAGCACCATTGCCCAGTTGTTGCCAGCGGGAATATAATCGCTGGCTGTAGGACCTACCACCACCATCAGTTTGCCATTCGTACCCGTCACCGTAGCCACATATTGGCGTTTCAGGCTTGCGTTCTGTATCCAAGCGCTCTGGTTGTTAATGCCTACCATATTGCGCACCAATATCATGTTTTTAATATCGGCTTTGCAATCAATCCAGTGCGGCAAGAACACACAAGGGGTGCCTGGCATAGCCAGCATAAAGGCGTTGGCCGCCAATGTATCGGTGCGCACGGGGTCTTGCTGTTCGCTGGCGCTACGCACCTGTGTGTCGTGATTCTCAACAAAAGTCACCGCATAACGGTTATACGTAGCATCAGTAGCCAAGCCTCCCCACGACAGGTCGCTCCAACTGTTGTTGTTGGCGGCACTGCGAATGGCGTTGCGCAAGGGGAAGTCGAAGGCCCCACTCTGTATTGTTCCATTCACCTTGGTAGCGTTCACCCAGTTTGTTACCAACTGTTTGTTATAGTCGAAGTATTCGCCTACCGAGTATTGCATCTTAGCATCGGCATTATACATACCCGTAAATTCGGCGCTGTAACCCTTCACCATATCATAACGCACACCAGTATAGCCCAAGTCGTTCAGCAAGAAGTCGAGGTATGCCTTCACATTCTTCTGCACATTAAGGCTTTTGTGGTCGAGATCGCGGGCAAAGTCAACGCCATCGCCCGTATCGTTATTGCCACTCAGTTGGTATCCGTTCTTCTTTGCCCATGCAAGGGTCGTGCCATTACAGTCGTTGGCACAGATGTCGGTAGACAGCAACTGATAGGTATTGCCCTTATAGGTCTCTTTCGGAAAGTCGACATAGTTGGTAAGCGTTTTGCGGTGGTTAATCACCACATCAGCAATGGTTCCCAAGCCTTTCTGCTTAAAGGTTTTAATCATTGAGCGCAATTCGTCTTCTGAACCGAAGGCGCTCTTATAATTATTAAACCAATAAAGGTCGTCGTAACCCATCGACTCGCCGCCACAGTTTCCACTTTGTGGTATCCAAATCAGTTTAAAATACTGCGACAGTTCGTCGGCCTGACTTTCAAGGTTCTTCCAGTTGGTTGCGTCGTAGCTATTCCAGCTGAAGCCTTGCAGCATCACGCCTTGGTAGGCGGTGGGCCATCCCTGAGCCATCACCGATGTTGAAGCAGCGATGATGGCCAGGGAGGTAGCAATTTTTTTGAAATTCATATTTCTTTATGATTTTGATTTATCTCATCAAAACTCAAGTATCATTGTGGTGCGAGGTGTCAGCGTCACATCCTTGGTGAGATCAATGCTTCGGCCTGTAAGGATATTTTTGGCAGTAGTAGCATCTTTGATAATCTCAGCATAGCGAGCAATGCGCATCTTCTTTTCACGGCTGGTACCGTTAACAACGGTGAGCACCGATTTTCCATTCAGTGTACGAGCCACAACATAAACACCATCAACAGGTGCAAACTGCGTTTGCTTGCCTTCGGTAATGAGTTTGTTGCCCTGACGCCAGTGCAGCAGTCGGCTCAACCAGTTGAACATCTGGTTTTGCTCTTTGGTGCGTCCTTCGCGTGTAAAGGCGTTTTGTGCATCACCAGGGAAACCACCCGGGAAGTCGCAACGCACATAACCGTCGGTTAACTTTTTAACGCCGTTCATCAACACCTCTGTACCATAATAAAGCTGCGGTATGCGGTTGATGGTGAGCAAGAGGGCCAAAGCC
The DNA here is from genome assembly GCA_934230965.1 of uncultured Prevotella sp. Lineage (GTDB taxonomy): Bacteria > Bacteroidota > Bacteroidia > Bacteroidales > Bacteroidaceae > Prevotella. The sequence continues at coordinate 9,146 of CAKQFW010000030.1, read as the reverse complement.
TGTTTCAGGGCCAATGTGTCTTGACCTTCTTCCAAGAAACGGTCAGTGTCGTGGTTCTCAATAAATGCCATCACATGCGAGGGGTCAGCATAGAGATAGTCGTAGCACAACGAGTTGTACACGCGGTTAAAGCCTGCACCTCTGTCGCTCTCTTCTTTCTTAGCAGCATTGATGCGGTCGAAGAAAGCAAAGTCCATCACAGTTTTCAAGTTCGAATTCTGTGTCGTCAGTTTCGAATCTTTTTGCCAAGCAGCGGTATAAGCAGGCTCTGTTACCCATGTTTCGCCCACAGTGTTGAAGTTAGGATATTCATGGTTCAGCACCTCCATCCAGTGAGCCATGGCAGCGCGATCGGCATAAGGATAGGTATCCATACGTATGCCGTCAATGCCAGCTGTCTCTATCCACCACTCGCTGTTCTGAATAAGATAGGTGATAACGTGCGGATTGCGCTGGTTCAAGTCAGGCATAGAGGGCGTAAACCATCCGTCAACAGTCTCTTTCATGTCAATTTCGCTGGCATAGGGGTCGAGCACAGGTGTAAGCTTATAGCTGGTTTGCAGATACTTGTCGTTTACCTGTGCGGTACCGTCAATAGTTTTTGTTTTCTTATTGTTTGCCTGATTTTCAGGTGCCAACCACTCGGGGGTGTTCAGCCAGTCGTGCGACGGCATATCGCTCACCCACGGATGCCTAAAGCCACAGTGATTAAAGATCATATCCATTACCACCTTCAAGCCTTTTTGGTGTGCCTCATCAATCAGCTGTGCATATTCTTCGTTTGAGCCGAAACGAGGGTCAACACGATAATAGTCGGTAGTAGCATAGCCATGGTAAGAGCTATGCTTGCCCAGTTCGGTACCATTATTTTCAAGCACAGGTGTAAACCACAAAGCTGTTACGCCAAGGTCTTTGAAATAGTCGAGGTGCTGGCGTATACCGTTCAGGTCGCCACCATGACGCATGCTGGGCTCTTTACGGTTAAAGATGTAGGGGTCTAAACCCTTAATATTTGAGTGGTCAACGCCCGACGATGCAAAGCGGTCAGGCATAAGCATGTAAAGCACATCGGCATTGGTGAATCCCTTGCGCTCCTCACCACTCATCTTACGATTGTTGAGGGTGTAAGGCACTGTTTGCTTAACGCCACGACCCGCAAACTTCAGTTGCATGGTACCAGCTTTAGCATCCTTTACATTCATGTAAATCAGCAAGTAGTTGGGCGAGTCGAGACGCACCAAGCTATCAATGCGCACGCCAGGATAATCGGTCGACACCTCGGCCGAACGTATATTCTTACCATACACCATAAGTTGCACCTGTGGGTCCTTCATGCCCACGAACCAGTTGGTAGGCTCGATGCGGTCGATTTTATTGGCAGCCGACATCGTTAATGTGGCGCCCAGCAAAACTGCTGTCATCAAATTTTTCTTCATGTTTCGTTTAGTAATTAATGGTTTTTATTTAGTCTTTTAAACATCATGTTTTGCGCTTTCCTATTTACTATAGACAATCATTGCGCGTTGTGCTGCCACCTCTACCTTGTCGGCATTAATGGTGTCGCCAATACCCTCAGCCTTCACCACGCCATCTTTCACCACAGCTGTATATTGGTTCATGGGTATATTGATGGTTTGAGCCGTGCGGTTAGCATTCAATATCACAATGATATCGTTCCAAGCATCGCCACCAGCATGGTTCTTCAGGCGGAAAGCCACCACCCCGCTGGGAGCTGAAAGAAACTCAAGATGCTGGCGAACAGCCTCTGCATTGCCTAAACGGAAAGCAGGATGTGCCTTACGCAAAGCAATAAGTCCACTGTAATAATCAAACACCTCAGGATATTTCTTCAGGTTGTTCCAGTCGAGGTGATTGATATTATCGGGCGAACGATAACTATTAGCCACACCCTTCTTGTCGCGCAACATCTCTTCGCCACAGAGCATGAAAGGCACGCCTTGCGAAGTGAATACTGCCGTTTGAGCCAACAGGTCAAGGCGTATCAGTTCGTCTGTGTTAATGCCAGGCATACTGGTGCGCAGACGGTCGGTAAGGCACATATCATCGTGGCAACTTACATAGCTCACCATCTGTGAGGGCGAGTTGGTCCACGGTGCTTTGCTGTAGTTTACCTTTGTCATATCCACTTGCGGATGCTGTATGGCACCCACAATACCAAACTTGATGCTCTCTTCCTGGCCAGATACACCTGCCAAGAAGCCACCCTTATGGTCGTCGCTGAAGGGGCCACGCAGCGCATCGCGCATCTCGTCGCTGAAGGCACCTATGCCATCGAGTTTCTGAGCATTCGCCTTCATCGCCAACTTCTCTGTGGGATAAGCACAAGAGCCAGCGCTCCATCCCTCACCATAGATATATATTGAGGGGTCGATGTTGTTCACCTCGTGGCGAATTTGGTTCATCGTCTCAATGTCGTGCACGCCCATCAGGTCGAAGCGGAAACCATCAATATGATATTCGTTCACCCAATACTTCACACTTTCTGTCATATAGGTGCGCATGAGCGGCTTCTCTGACGCGGTTTCGTTGCCACAACCCGAACCATCTGAGTATTTACCGTCCGCAGTCTTACGATAATAGTAATCGGGACTAATGCGCTGGAAATTACTGTCTTTGATATTGAACGTGTGGTTGTAAACCACGTCAAGGATAACCCTGATGCCTACCTTGTGCAGCGCCATCACCATGGTTTTAAACTCTTTTATACGGCGCGTGGGCTCATAAGGGTTCGTAGCGTAGCTGCCTTCGGGCACATTATAGTTTTTAGGATCGTAGCCCCAGTTGTATTGGGGCTGGTCAAGACGGGTCTCATCTATCGAGGCGAAGTCGAACGATGGCAATATATGTATCGCGTTCACACCCAAGCGTTTGAGATACTCGATGGCCTTAGGCTCAGCAAGGGCAAGAAACTTGCCTTTGTTCTCAAGTCCCGACGATGCATCGATAGAGAAGTCGCGGTGGTGCAACTCATAGATAACGAGGTCGCAAGGCGAGTTCAAACTGGGACGTACATCATTGACCCATCCCTCTGGGTTGGTGTCTTCCATGTCGACGATGGCAGCACGGTTACCATTCACACACACGGCCTTGGCAAAGACGCCAGGGCACTCACCATTACCCGTGTCGAAGGTGTAAAACTTGCCTTTCAAGTTGCCCTTTACGGTAGCCACCCATTCACCATTGCTAGCTTTCTTCATCTTCACGGTTTTGGCCGCTTTGGTGTCGGAGCCATTATCATAGATACGCAATGTGGCTGCTGTGGGAGCGTTAAGGCGAAACTCTGTTTTATCCTGTTGATACGACATTTCATTAAAGATGCCTTGTGCAGACAAGGTCTGAGCAAAGAGGCCGAATAACGAGGTCATCAATGCGGTCTTTAAATTAATTGTAGGTTTCATTTTTTAGTTGACAAGTTGACAAGTTGACGAGTTGACAAGGAGATTACTATGCTTTGTAACAAGGCTTGCAAGTAATTTTGCTACGAAACTTACTATGAAGTTCATTACGAAACTTACTATTAAGCTTTGTTACAAAGCATTGTATTAAGCTTGCTCTCTACCAGTCTGTCGTATAAGTTCTTTAATATTATCGTTATACTCTTTGTTAGCAATCAAATCTTCAATATTCAGGTGCATACGGTAGCGCCAATAATGGCGTGGGTTAGCAGGAATATTGATGCGCTCGGCATTGGCATCAGCCAGACGCAACTTTTCGTCAATAGCAAACCAGTCTTGCAGCGACAAGATGCAAAGCATTGACGGACAATAAAGCTGATTGGTAACAATCTCCTTAGCCAGCCATCCGGGCAGCGGATGCGGGGCAGCACCAGAGCGATACAACTGCGAGTTATAGTAGTCTTGTGTGCGCTCCATATCTTCGTCCCACCACTGTCTTAAGGTAGGCATATCGTGGGTAGACAGTGTACATACGCTGCGGTAGGGGTTCTTCCACAGTTCGCCAAAGCGCACGCTGGGGTCTTTAGGCATCTGCTGCAGTTCAAGACTCAGTATGCGCAGCTCGTTCATCACCCATGCCACGCAATCGGGCACCATGCCTAAGTCTTCGGCACATACCAACATACGGGTAGCCTGCACCAGCACGGGCAGTTTCTTCATGGCTTCATTATACCAGAAGTTGTTATTGCGGCGATAGAAGTAGTTGTTATACAGACGGTTAAACTTCTCCTTATCGCTATCTACCAAAGCTTCATACATAAAGTTGAGCTGAGCCGTGATGCGCGGATGGAACTTGTTGCTGTCGTTAATGTCGCGCACAAACAGCACGTCAGAAGCTAAGGCATACAAGCCATCACGCACCCAGACATCGTCGGCGCTATCCTTGCCTACAAAGGCAGCTTCAATCTTGCGCTCAGTGTCATATTCAGGCTTCAACGAGAAGATGTCGTCGTGCTCGTGCTGCAAATATTTTTCTACCACAGCATCGGCATGAGGGCCAAACACGCGGTCTACCACCCAACGGGCAATAAACGGTGTGGTGAACAGCTTCTCTTGGAAGTGCAAACCATAGCTCTCTATCTCTTCGCGTGTCATAGCCAGCGAGGGAGCAAACTGTCCTTGCAAGGCGTGAACACAAGTGGTAGGAATAGCCCAAATGCGGAAGAAGCCCAACACGTGGTCGATGCGGTAAGCATCAAAATATTTCGACATATCCTGGAAACGGCGCAACCACCACTGGCAGCCATCTTCAAGCATACGTGCCCAGTTATAGGTGGGGAATCCCCAGTTTTGTCCATTTACCGAGAAGCTGTCAGGCGGAGCACCAGCCTGCGAGTTAAGGTTAAAGTAATGAGGCTCATGCCATACATCGCAGCCTTTACGGTTTACGCCAATGGGTATGTCGCCCTTCAGTATCACGCCACGAGCCATCGCATACTCGTGTGCGGCGCGCATCTGCACATGCAGCACATACTGCACATAATAGTAGAAGGCCACCTCTTTATATTCTTTCGTGCGAGCGTTAAGCAGCGTTTCACGGTCTTTTTCATACCATACCTCATGGCCTTTCCATGTATTAAAGTCTACATTGCCATAGGTATCGCGCAGGTGGCAATACTGTGCGTAGGGCACCAGCCAGTGAGCGCTTTCTTTCAAGAACGCCTTGAAGTCAGCCGACTTCAGCACCTCGCTACCCTCTTGTTCAAAGATAATGCGCAGATACTCTATCTTAGCATTGTTCACACGCTCATAGTCAATCTGGGGCAACTGGTTCAGCTCTTCGCGCAGTGCTTCAAAGGCGGCAGCCTTCTCTTTGTCGGCCACGGCAGGCAACTGGCGCATGTCGGCAAACTGCGGATGAATGGCAAAGATGCTGATGCACGAATAGGGATACGAGTCGGTCCAGGTGTGGGTAGAGGTGGTATCGTTGATGGGCAACACCTGAAGCACCTTCTGGTGAGTCTCTGCCACCCAGTCAATCATCATTTTCAGGTCGCCAAAGTCGCCCACGCCAAAGCTACCACGGGTGCGCAACGAGAACACGGGGATGAGGGTGCCCGCCAACTTACGGTCGCAAATCTCGAAGAAGGCTTGATCCATTTCCTCCACACGCACCTCACCATTAGCCATCTCAGGTATCGTGAGTGTGCGGTTATACCCTGTCTCCCACAGCACATCGCCATTATCGGTGGTGGCAATAAATTTCAGTTCGGTCTCAGCCTCATCAAAGGCATCAACGTTCATGTCTACCATCCATTCGTTATAGTTGTGCTCTACCATCTTCAAGGCGCGGTCGGCATGCCAGTTGCCCAAGCACAAGCTCTCGCCCGTAACATACAGGCGTTCGCCCTTTCTCAATTGGGGGGCACGCACAATCAGGCGCAATGTCTTTTCATATTTTGTGGTAGGCACAGCCTCATGGTGACGACGGTTTACACAATCGGTAAAGGCCGAGCTATAGAGAAACGAGTCGTACGGAATGTCTGTCCAGCGATTATATATTTTATATTCGCTGGCATTAGGCACATTCAAGTCTAAGCGGTGAGTAACGGTTTGCCACTCTTGACGCTCTTCCTTGCCCCACTTATCAATGCTATAAAAATAGTTGATGCTTTTCGGGGTTTTCTCCAGTTCTATCTCACACTGCCACATTTTTCCGTCAACAGTGGTCATTGCATAAACGGTGTTTTCTGGGGCTCTGTCGCCCTTAACAGCCGTTTCGCCCATGATGTTCAGACGCAAGTCTTGTCCAAAGACCGTGTCGTATTGCAAATAGAAAAATAGTTTCATAATGGGATAATATCTAATTTTATAGTTTATTTCTTAATCCATGCTACGCTCAAAGCGCCCAGCACCAACAGCACAGCAGCCACCAGCATCATGTTAAACTGGTGCGAGCCCACCATTGAGAGCATGGTGCCACCCACAGCAGCAGCGGCAATCTGTGGCAAGCAAATGGTGCCATTGAAGAGGCCGAGATAAGCGCCTTTATGTCCGTAACCCTCAAGGGCATTGGTAACAAAGGTGAAAGGCATCGCCAGCATAGCGGCCCAAGCACAACCAATGAGCAAGAAGGGTATGATGAGCAAGTTCTTGTCAGCAATAAAGGGTAACGCAGCAAAACCTACAGCGCCAATGAGCAAGCTGAGGGCATAAGCCAACTTGCCGTTAGGTATCTTAGGCAGCAACATAGCCCATATCACACTGCCTATAGCCTGCCAGAAGAACAGCACGCCAACCCAGTTGCCAGCCTCTTGATATTGGGCCGAGGCGGTATCGGTGGTATGCCATACCGTTTCGGCAATGGTGCCGTTGGTATAGGTCCACATATACATAAAGGCAGCCCAGCAGAAGAACTGCACCAGTCCCACCTTCCAGAACATTGAGGGGGCCTTGCGCAACAGCTCTATCCATCCCGCCTTCTGCTCCTCGGCCTCAGGCTTACGCTCGTTATATTCGGCATACTCTTGTGGGTTCCACTCCTTTACCTTAAAGGTAGTGTAGAGCACACACAGAATAAGGATGGCAGCGCCAATATAGAACGAATAAATTACCGAGTCGGGCACAATGCCCTTAGGTGCCTCATTAGCAATGCCTAACGCTGTAAAGATGAAGGGGAACACATAGCCCACCAGCGAGCCGCTATTACACAAGAAGCTTTGTATAGAGTAAGCCAGCGACTTTTGTTTTTCGTTTACCATGTCGCCCACCAGCATCTTAAACGGCTGCATGGCCATATTAAGGCTGGTGTCAAGAAACATCAGTGAGAAAAGGCCAAACATCATGGCCGTGCCCACAGCCATACCAAACGAGCCAGCATTAGGCAACAGGCACATCACCGCTACAGCCACAGCAGCACCTATAAAGAGGTAAGGTATGCGTCGACCAAAACGGCACCAAGTGCGGTCGCTAAGGGTGCCCACAATAGGCTGCACGATAATGCCCATCAGTGGGGGCAAAATCCAGAAGTAACTCAACGAATGGGGGTCAGCTCCCAAGGTTGCAAATATACGAGAAATGTTAGCGTTTTGCAGAGCATAGGCAATCTGCACGCCGAAGAACCCAAAGCTAAGGTTCCATAGTTTCCAAAAACTTAAATCCTGTTTCTGTTTCATAGGTTTATGTTATTATTTTTTAATGTATTCTGTTAAGGCATTTGTTATACAATAAATGTATAGATGGGGCAAAAGCCCCTCATTGATGTTTTATCTTGAAGTGCCTCGCACCACAAGTCGGGTGCGCACCACACGTTTCTCTATCTTATCGGCAGGTATGATGCCTTCCACCTTATTTATAAGCACCTCGGCAGCCTCTCTACCCACCTCTACACCACGCTGCTCAACAGTGGTGAGCTGAGGGTCGCAAGCTATGGCACGCTGTCCGTTCGTAAATCCGCACACCGAGATATCTTCCGGAATTCTTAGTCCTCTGTGCTTTGCCGTATATAGCACGCCTATGGCAGTGTCGTCGTTCACACAGAAGAAGCCGTCGGGCCTATTTTCGCTTTCCAGCACGCTGGGCGTTATCTTCTCGGCATCGTTGCGGTTGTCACACTCAAATATCAAGTCATCGTCGGGTTGCATACCCGCCTTCAGCAGCGCGTCTTTATAACCGTTAAAGCGGTTCTTGCCTATCAACGCATTGCCACGCATACCATAAAAGGCAATACGCTTACACCCTGTATTAATAAGGTATGTAACGGCATTAAAGGCACCCATATAGTCGTCTACCACCACCAGACTGGCATTAACGCCCGTACAAATACGGTCGAAGAACACCAGCGTGATGCCTTTGTTGATGAGCGACTGAAAGTGGTCATACTGCGTAGTGCTCTTTGCCTGCGACACAATGATACCGCACACCTGATGCGCTTCAAACGCTTGGCACAGTTGCACCTCGCGTTCATAGCTTTCTTTGCTCATCGTTATCATGATACGATAGCCACGCTCTGAGGCACGCTCTTCAATGCCCGACACCACCGACGAGAAATAATAGTGGGTTATTTCTGGCACAATAACGCCAATAAACTTTACAGGCTGGCGTTTTGAATAGCGCAACGACTTAGCAATATCGTTGGGGTAAAAGTTATGTTCGGCGGCATACTTCTGTATGGCCAAACGTTTGTCTTCTCGCACGCGCCTACTTCCATTAAGCGCTCGCGAGACGGTAGAAATAGACACGCCAAACTTTTCGGCAATGTCTTTCATAGTGGTTGTATTGCTATCGATCATAGGTTATGCAGTATTTCGGGTACAAAGTTAACTGAAACTTTTTAATGTTGTTGCACACGAGGCCATCATTTTCAAATTGAAGTGTGCAAACGTTTGCACACTAAAAACAATACATTTCCGTTAAAAATAGCATTAACATATTATAATTCCTCCTAAATTTGCAACAGAAATTAAAAACGCCTAAATATATAAACAATAATAACCGAGTGCCCTTTCTAAATGATTAAACATCTACAAGCAGCATTCTACCTTGTTATATAGAAAATATTTAATAACCATCTAATAATAAAAATCAAAAAGTAATGAAGCAAGTTAAATTCAAAAATGCCTTAAGGGCAGTAGCCTTGACTGGCGGACTGTTCCTTACGACAAGTGCTTTCGGACAACAGGTTGTCGTGAAAGGACATGTGAAAGACGCTTCTGGCGAACCTATCATTGG
>CAKQFW010000029.1 GCA_934230965.1 uncultured Prevotella sp. | reverse complement strand
GCGCCTCATTTTAATTATACTGATGTTTAGTTACCTTTTGCGGAGATATTCATTTTTGTTTTATAGAGGAAAGATACGTTTTTTAAAACATAAAACATATACCAAAGATTGTTTTTTACATTTATCTTTATCCTCAAAACAAGTAAAAAACTGAAAGAAGCATCTTAAAGGCAAGAATGTTTGTATGAATAAAGGAAAATGATTAACTTTGCATTCAGATTTTCAAACATTAAAAACTCTACAATCCACATGGTATTAAAAAACCTGCAAACCGATTTCAAAGGTTCTAATTGGAAACATGAAATCGATGTACGTGATTTTATTCAAGCAAACTATGTGCCCTATCAAGGCGATGAGTCATTCCTCACTTCGGCCACAGACCGTACCAAAAAGCTTTGGAACATTCTGTCTGATATGTTCGAAGTAGAACGTGACAAAGGGGTATATGATGCCGAAACGCGTCTACCACAAAGCATCGACACCTACGGAGCTGGATACATTGATAAAGACAGTGAGGTAATCGTAGGTTTACAGACTGACGCTCCGCTGAAACGAGGAATTTTCCCGAAAGGCGGTATCCGCATGGTTGAAAGAGCATTGCAGTCGTATGGTTATGAACTTGATCCTGCGACAAAAGAAATCTACACTAAATACAGAAAAACACACAACGAAGGAGTATTTAGCGTTTATAATGATGATATAAAAGCAGCCCGCCACTCACACATCATTACAGGCTTACCTGATGCATACGGACGCGGACGCATCATTGGCGACTATCGACGTATTGCTCTTTACGGAACAGCCAACCTCATTGAAGAGAAAAAGCGTTACTTTAATCGAATTGACATTCAAGAGTTTACAGAAGAAATTGTACGTTGTCGCGAAGAGGTTTCAGAACAAATTCAAGCACTGAAACAATTTGAACGCATGTGTGCAGCTTATGGTTTTGATGTAAGCAAACCTGCAACAAACGCCCGAGAAGCAGTGCAGTGGACATATTTCGGCTACCTTGGAGCTGTAAAAGACCAAGACGGAGCAGCTATGTCATTGGGTCGTGTGTGTGCTTTCCTTGACATTTTTATTGAACGCGACCTTCACAACGGAGTGCTCACTGAAGAAGAAGCACAGGAACTCATTGACCAAATGATAATGAAATTGCGCATTGTGCGTTTCTTGCGTACTCCTGAATATAATGATTTGTTTAGCGGAGACCCTATTTGGGCAACAGCCTCAATTGGTGGAATGGGTATTGATGGACGATCTATGGTCACCAAAACCGACTATCGTTTCCTACACACCTTGTATAATATGGGCCCATCACCAGAACCCAACCTCACCATTCTGTGGAGTCCTCGTCTTCCTGAGGCATGGAAACGCTATTGTGCTAAGGTAAGTATCGACACCAGTGCCATTCAATTTGAAAACGATGACTTAATGCGAGCAGACCTTGGTGACGACTACGGCATTGCCTGCTGTGTGTCGCCCATGAAGATTGGTAAACAGATGCAGTTCTTCGGTGCTCGCGCCAACTTAGCTAAATGTATGCTGTATGCTATCAATGGTGGCCGCGATGAAATAACAGGACATCAGGTAGCGCCAAGCTTTGCCCCCATCACCTCTGACTATCTTACCTATGATGAGTTTATGCCTCGTTTTGAAAATATGATGCGCTGGTTAGCCAAAACCTATGTAAACGCGCTGAAAATTATTCATTACATGCACGATAAGTATGACTATGAGGCTTTTGAGATGGCATTGCATGATGGTGACGTTGAGCGCACACGAGCTACAGGTATTGCAGGCTTATCGATTGTTACCGACTCGATTGCAGCCATGAAACACTGCAAAATACGTATCATTAGAGATGAAACAGGATTAGCAGTTGACTATAATATCGAAGAAGGCGAATACATTCCTTTTGGAAACAACAACGAAGAGACCGATGCGATAGCTGTTGAACTGACAGAAAAATTCATGGAATATCTGCGTCAACACCGCACCTACCGTAACGCCATTCCCACACAAAGTTTGCTCACCATTACCTCGAATGTGGTGTACGGACGCAACACAGGCGCAACTCCTGACGGCCGCCAAAAAGGTGTGCCTTTTGCACCTGGTGCAAACCCTATGAATGCTCGAGATATTAAAGGTGCTATAGCCGCATTGGCGTCAGTAGCAAAACTTCCTTTCCAACATTCACGCGATGGCATATCTTATACTTTTGCCATTTCGCCTTCAGCATTAGGTAAGCAAAAAGATATGCAGCAAGCAAATCTCGTAGCTCTCCTTGATGGCTACTTTACACCACATGGCGGACAACATATTAATGTAAATGTGTTTGACCGTGAACTTCTAGTAGACGCGATGAATCATCCCGAGAAATATCCGCAACTCACCATTCGCGTCAGTGGATACGCTGTCAATTTTGTAAAACTGACACGTGAGCAACAACTTGATGTGCTGTCAAGAACCATCAATGCTAGTATGTGATAAACGCTAAATGATTGGACACATTCATTCAATAGAAACATTCGGCACAGTGGACGGGCCAGGCATAAGGTTTGTTGCCTTTATGCAAGGATGCCCACTGCGCTGCATGTTCTGCCACAATCCTGACACTTGGAACGTTCAAAGGCAATGTCAATACAACTTAACGCCTGAAGAACTATTAAAAGAAGTGCTAAGTTACCGCAGTTTCTATGCTTCAGGTGGCGTTACCTTATCAGGCGGAGAGCCATTAATGCAAGCCGATTTTGCCCATCGCTTCTTCAAGCTTTGCCATGCAGAAGGCCTTCACACAGCATTAGACACCAGTGGCGCCTATCTATCCCCGAAAGTTGAAAAAGTTCTCTCCGAAACCGATTTGGTGCTTCTTGACATCAAGACAATGGATGCCGACCTCTACCCTCGCCTTACAGGTCGACCACAAGAAAACAATTTATTGTTTCTTGACCAGTTACAAAAACTTGGTATATCAACATGGATCAGACACGTTGTGGTACCTGGAGTAACAGACAACGACCTGTGGCTTGACAATTTAGGGCAACATGTTTCACAATATAGTGTAGTAGAGAAGATCGAAATTCTTCCTTACCATACACTTGGCGAATATAAATATGAGAAATTAGGCATCAACTATCCGTTAAAAGGCACAGAACCACTAAAGGCAGAACGTGCTAACGAGATACGCAAAAAGTTATCTAAATACAAGCCTTGTTTCTAAAAGCAATAAAAAACATTCAAGCTTTAAATACGAAAAGAGGTATATAACGATTTCACATTTAAGTCGTTATATACCTCTTTTTGTTTGTTTCTCTATTTCTTATCCATATTTATGAATAAGCACAAAACGGTATTATGATAATCCTTCTATTTCGCCATTCACAATATCAATATGTAAGGCTTGAGGCTCTTTCGGCAAGCCTGGCATACGCATAATTTTGCCGGCGATAGCCACTAACATCTCTGCTCCAGCATTGATAACAATATCACTAACATTCACAGTAAAGCCTTTTGCGACGCCATAAAGTTTCGGATCTGTTGAGAACGAATATTGTGTTTTAGCAATACACACTGGGAACTTATCGTAACCCATATCATATATCATCTTCAGTTTCTTCTTAGCCTCGGCACTAAATGTAACTTCTTGTGCGCCATAAACCTTGGTAGAAACCTTTTCTATCTTTTCCTCTACGCTATCATTGTCATCATAAGCCAACTGAAGGGCAGAAGAAGGTTTCTCTTCAATAGTATGAACAACAAGTCGAGCCAGTTCTTCCGCACCCTTTCCACCTTCATTGAATGCGTTATTGACAGCAAAACCCACACCCATTTCTGCACAATGTGTACGAACGATATCTATCTCTTCATCAGTGTCAGTTGCATAACGATTAAATGCAACGACAACTGTCTGACCGTAATTCTGCAAATTGCTGATGTGTTTATCCAGATTTTCCAAGCCACGTATCAAGCCATCATGGTTAGGTTCTTTTATCTTATCCACGTCTACACCGCCATGCATTTTCAAGCCCTGTGCAGTGGCCACAATAACGGTAAGTGTAGGCTGAAGTCCAGCCTTGCGACATTTGATATCATAAAATTTCTCAGCACCAAGATCAGCTCCAAATCCAGCCTCTGTAATAGTATAGTCAGAGAAAGTCATTGCCATTTTGGTAGCAAGTATCGAGTTACATCCATGAGCAATATTAGCAAACGGTCCACCATGTACAAAGGCCGCAGTATTTTCTGTTGTCTGCACTAAGTTAGGAGCCAAAGCATCACGCAACAACACAGTAATAGCACCAGCCACACCCATATCTTTAACCGTAAATGGCTTACCCTCTGTTGTGAAACCTAACAAGATATTTTCAATACGACGACGCAAATCGTTTTCATCAGTGGCAAGACACATAATGGCCATAATCTCTGATGCAGGAGTGATGTCAAATCCCGACTCACGGGTAACACCATTTGTACGTGCTCCCAAACCAGTAACGATATAACGAAGGCCACGGTCGTTCACATCAAGCACACGGTTCCACAAAACCTCCTTAAGGGCGAAACCGTTATCGCGATTTTGGTATATATAGTTATCCAAAAGGGCTGTTATCATATTGTGGGCAGATGTGATAGCATGGAAATCGCCAGTAAAATGAAGATTTATTTTATCCATAGGCAGAACCTGAGCGTAACCTCCACCAGCAGCGCCACCCTTCATACCAAAACATGGACCTAAAGAAGGCTCACGCAATGCACATACAGCTTTCTTTCCGATACGATTAAGCCCCAATGCCAATCCTACTGATACCGTCGTCTTGCCGATACCCGCCTTTGTGGGTGTGATAGCTGTAACTAAGACAAGATGGCTCTTCTTTACCTTTTCCTCATCAATAAGATTCAAGGGCACCTTAGCAATGTATCTTCCGTAATGTTCAATTTGATCTGTAGGGATGCCACAACTCTGAGCGACGTCACTAATTTCTTTCAACTTGATACTGCGGGCGATTTCAATGTCTGATTTCATATTTGTCAGTTTTATAATAATAGTAAGTTATGCCATATCATGAACGACAGGCAAGGTTTGTATTATGATAGTGCAAAGGTAGTCACTTTATTTTAATAAAAAAAACAATTTACATCAGAAACTCACCCTATATTATAATTATTAAGTAAAACCATATACAAAGCATATTCACTATTTAATGGATACATCAAAAAAAACCACACTAAATCAAATATCAATAAAATATAGTTGTAGGTTTAAAAAACATTTATTATTTTTGTTGCATGAATGAGGCTAAGGTTGTTACGATACTGCATGGATACGAGTTGCCCGAAATGGTCTGCTCCGACTTTTTTCACAGCAGCCAGTTCTTCCGCACACTTGAACAAGCATCAGGCATAGTTCCATATATGGTCGTTGCTTTAGATGCTAAAAAGTGCGTGGTAGCTCACATGCTGATTATTATTGTAACCCACCATTCATTCTTCCCACCCTTCTTTATTCGACATGGTCATGTGTATGGAGAGGGCGAATATGAGTTTCACCTTTCAAATAAAGAAGAAATATTTAATGCAATGCTAACAGAGGCAACACGTATATTCAGACGTACAAAATGCCTATATGCTGAATTTAGTAGGCTAAAGGAAAAAATGTTTGGATACCGATTGTTTCGAAAGAATGGATACATTCCCATCCCTTGGCAAGAAGTGCATAATTCGTTACATAGTGCCCCAATAACAAAACGTTTAGGACATAAAACTTTACAACGAATAACCAACATTCACGAAAACGGTGTTTCTACTCGCCCATGCAATGACGACGATGAAACGCAGCGTTATGTTTCATTACTAAAGAAACATTTCCGCTTTAAGTTTCGACGCAATATTCCCAATGTTAAACTGTTTCAACAGATACAACTATCAGGCAACGGAATAAACCTTATTACCACCTATAAAAACAAAATAATAGGAGGATGCACTTTGTTATTTTCAGGAAATGATGCCTATCTATGGTTCACGGCTTCACGCCGTAAAACATATCCATTATTACGTCCCGCATTAATGACTGTTTGGGGAGCATTAGCATATGCACAAAACAAAGGTTACGACCACCTATTCTTCCTTGATGTTGGCCTTCCGTATCGTTCTAATCCATACAGAGAGTTTATTCTTAACTTTGGAGGAAAGCCTACAGCAAAATTCAGATGGTTTAGATTTCCGTTTACAGGTATCAATAAATTATTATCATGGATTTATAACGGATAAACTAACAAAGCGCCCCTATCTACAACTTAAAATAATTAATATAAACACATATTTATCACACACATACATTAAATATTTATATGAAACGACTTAAAGAACGTATTGAAAAAGATGGAAAATGCTTTCCTGGTGGAATTCTAAAGGTTGATAAATTTATTAACCATCAGATGGATCCCAATTTGATGAAAGACATTGCTGTAGAATTTATCCGCCGATTTGCAGCCTCTGAAGTAAACAAAATTATCACTATCGAAGCTTCTGGCATAGCACCTGCCATCATGATGGGTTTCCTTCTTAATCTTCCCGTTGTATTTGCTAAAAAGAAAAAGCCTAACACAATGGGTGAAATGTTATGCACTGAAGTAACATCTTTTACTAAGCAACGCTCATACAATGTCGTTATCAGCAAAGAATATCTGAAGAAAGGCGACCGAGTGCTTTTTATTGACGATTTCCTTGCCTATGGAAACGCAGCTAAAGGCATTGTTGATTTGGTGAAACAAGCCGACGCCGAACTTGTAGGTATGGGATTTATTATCGAAAAAGCGTTCCAAAACGGAGGTGAATACCTACGCAATTTGGGCATCCACGTTGAATCATTGGCCATTATTGAATCGTTAGACAATTGCGAAATAAAACTAAGAGATTAACGCAACGAGGTGTTGCTGATGGCATTTAGGTCATAGAAAACGGATGAAAAGCAAAATTCCTCACACTATTATTGCACGTTTGACAGAAAATTCATACATTTGCAATGAAAAAGAAAACTAAGGACGATGAAGCTCATAATCATGACGAAATCCACATTCTTTGTGGAGGAAGACAAAATCCTTTCTGCCCTCTTTGAACAGGGGATGGACAATTTACATCTATATAAGCCCGGGGCATCGCCAATGTATGCAGAACGTCTACTGTCATTGTTGTCTGACGACTACTATAACAAGATAACAGTGCATGGCCATTTCTATTTAAAAGACGAATATCATTTGGCTGGCATTCATCTTGATACGCCCGAAACCGAGATACCCGTAGGTTATAAAGGAAAAGTAGGACGTTCATGCAACACCTTAGAACAACTGAAAGACATGAAGAAGGCATCTAATTGCGTCTTTTTACATAATATCTTTAA
This sequence comes from uncultured Prevotella sp., assembly GCA_934230965.1. GTDB lineage: Bacteria > Bacteroidota > Bacteroidia > Bacteroidales > Bacteroidaceae > Prevotella. The sequence goes on along the minus strand of CAKQFW010000029.1, from coordinate 7,209 downwards.
CAGTTTGTCAAACAGTGAAGACAAATCAACATTCACAATGCAACAATTGGAGGATGCTGCCGACAAAGGACTTATTGACAAAAAGGTGTATGCAATGGGTGGAATGACATGCGACAACATTCGCATTGCCAAAGAACTTGGGTTTGGTGGTGTTGTCATAAGAGGCGACTTATGGAACCGCTTTGATATCCATCAGCAAGTAGACTTTAAAAATATCATCAACCATTTTGAAAAGTTGCGTAAAACAATAGGTTAAAAACTGAAACATATATTTCTCAACATAAACAACATTAATGGAAATGAGTGCAAAAAACTCTTTTTTGGTGTTCTCGGGTACGAACACGAGATACCTTGCAGAAAAAATCTGCGCAAGTTTAGGGTGCCCTCTGGGAAATTTGGTGGTTACTAAATTCTCAGACGGAGAATTTGCAGTATCGTACGAAGAGTCAATTCGCGGCCGCGACGTATTCTTAGTACAAAGCACATTCCCCAACTCAGACAACCTCATGGAACTTCTGCTCATGATTGATGCAGCAAAGCGTGCTTCCGCTCGCCACATCATCGCAGTAATTCCCTATTTTGGTTGGGCACGACAAGACCGTAAAGACAAGCCCCGTGTAAGTATTGGTGCAAAGTTGGTAGCCGACTTGCTGAGTGCAGCAGGCATTGACCGCTTGATCACAATGGACTTGCATGCCGATCAGATACAAGGTTTCTTCGATGTACCTGTTGACCACTTGTATGCTTCAGGCGTTATTCTTCCATACCTGCAAAGCTTGCACATCAAAGATATGGTGATTGCATCACCTGATGTTGGCGGTTCAAAACGTGCCAACACATTTGCAAAATATCTTGGTTGCCCGCTGGTTCTCTGCAACAAGACACGCGCAAGAGCCAATGTGGTAGAAAGCATGCAGATTATTGGCGATGTGAAGGGTAAAAATGTTATCATTGTAGACGACATGGTAGATACCGCTGGTACCATTACAAAGGCTGCAGACATTATGAAAGCCGCTGGAGCCACAAGCGTTCGTGCTTGTGCATCACACTGCGTGATGAGTGGTCCTGCCTCTGAACGTGTTCAGAATTCGGCTCTTGAGGAAATTGTCTTCACCGACTCTATTCCCTACTCACAGCGTTGCGCAAAAGTAAAACAGCTGTCTGTAGCCGATATGTTTGCCGAGACTATCCGCCGTGTGGTAAGCAATGAGAGCATCAGCTCACAATATTTGGTATAAAAAATATACAACTATTTATCACGCTGCTATGAACGGTAAGAAGATAAATTGTTCAATATTATATGTTTTGGTAGCCATGAGCCTTTTGCTCATGGCTTGCCAAAGCAAACATAAAACCGAACAACGCCAAGAAAAAGCAATAGTAAATAACGATACCAATGCTATTGCTTCGGATGATGAGTCAAATCTATTTCAACAAATATCTGTTCCTGACTTCGATAGAAACGATGTTTCATTACTAAATGAGATTAATAAAAACAAAATTACTGTTATCGATTTTTGGGCCAGTTGGTGTGGACCTTGTATGCATGAGATGCCAAATCTTATAGCATTATATTCAAACTATCACGATCAAGGTTTCGGTATTATAGGCATATCCTTAGATTCTGACTACAACAAATGGAAGACGACCGTTGAAACAATGAAAATGCCATGGCTTCAATTGTCTGAATTACGTGGTTGGGACAGTTATGTTGCTAAACAGTTTTCTGTAAATGCTATTCCCTACACCATTATAACAAATAAAGACGGTGTTATCTTGAAAAAAGGACTCCGTGGTGAAGAGTTAGAAACATTCGTATCTTCCTATCTAAAAGATATCAACAAGAAATAGAACGTGTAAAACGAAAGCTTATCGTATGCCACACCACATACAATAATTATATATAAAAGGCCATAACACCATTAATGTTATGGCCTTTTATACATAACAACACAAGCACTAAACCGTGAAACGAATAAATGCCCGATCGTCAAAACTGCCATTACCTTCTTTCATTCCTTTAGTAGCCAAAAACGTTTGTATGTTTTGAGGGTCGTCACGCAGTTGTTGTGATAACGTTGCCTCACATTCAGCTAACGTAGGTCTTAAGAAAGGATATCCATCAGAAGCCAAAATCACCTCAGAGTGAACAGGAATGACGATAACCCCCTGCATAAAAACAGGAAAGCCATCAACAACAGCATAGTTTTTATTTTGTCCTCCTATTACTGAACGAACCAGCATAGGTTCTATCAACCTCCGAGCCTCTTTGGGTTCCACCCCTTGCTTGATTAGCTGTGCACGTTTTGCTGCTATTATTGCTTCATCTGGCTTATCATTATTATAATAAACACGATCAACAATAGCTTGACAATCGCCTATCATCCAAACCTCTTTTCGTTTACAATTATAGATGGCAACAGAAGCCGTTAGACGTTCCTCAGGATGTAGTTCCATACGTTGAAGATTTTGTGAAACACGATAAACCTGACTGATATATCCTGTAACGCCTCTACAAAAACTGTCGACCGTCATATCTGGCGTTGCTTCTCTTTCAATATAATTTTTTATGATAGTCATTGCCATTCTACCATTACTGGCTCCATTGTAATGGCGAAAGGTAGTCTTACTTGTACTGCCATCAATTACAGCCACAAAATGGGGTGTGAGAACTATTGCGTCCTCACACGTTTCCATATTGTGTTTGCCTTCCAGCTTACGTTCTATCACGTTCACCATACGTGCAAATCGTTTATAAGAGGAAAGCAGATACTTACAGTTCCATATTTACAACGGGTGCCTCGCCATCAACAGCGAGCTTTGGCAGATGCTCTGACAAATAAGTCAAAAACAGTTGCAATGCTTTGCTTGTAGCAATAGCGAGGTTGATGTCACGACCATAATCTTCAGTCAGTTTCACTGTTACCACATCATCAGCCGAGCCACAAGCAATCCAGATGGTGCCAACAGGATTTTCTGCAGTACCACCTCCAGGACCTGCTACACCTGTTGTGGCAATAGCAAAGTCAACATTCAGTGCCTTTATCGCACCCTTAACCATAGCGACAGCCACCTCTTCACACACAGCGGTTTTTTCTTCAAGTAGCTGATGATCAACGCCTAAAAGTGTTTCTTTTATTTCATTAGTATAACTTACTACGCCACCTTTGAAATAAGCCGATGCACCAGGCACAGCAATAATGGCTTCAGCCACTCTGCCTCCTGTACAACTTTCAGCAGTGCCAACCTTTTTACCCGACTCGTACAAATAATGTTGTATTTCTCTACTCAATACTTTCTTCTCAAACTCCATCTCCGATTTGTTTTGTTGTTGTATAAAATATTTCTCTACGGTTCACTCAAACTATTTAAACGTAACTTTACTGAAAGCTGGTTTATCTATAGAACAGAAATCATGATCAAGATACTTATAGTATCCAGTGATACCTATCATAGCTGCATTATCAGTAGTATAGCTAAACTTAGGAATATAAATAGTCCAACCATACTTTTTAGCATGTTCATGAAAAGCGTTACGCAAACCATTATTGGCAGATACGCCACCAGCCACAGCCACATGTTTAATGCCTGTTTGCTTAACAGCCTTACGCAATTTGTTCATTAATATATCTACAATAGTATGCTCTAAACTAGCAGCGAGGTCGTTTTTATGATGTTCAATAAAGTCAGGGTCATCAGCCACCCATTTTCGTAAGCTATATAAGAAAGAGGTCTTTAGGCCACTAAAGCTATAGTCAAATCCAGGGATATGCGGTTCTGAGAATTGATAAGCCAACGGATTGCCTTGACGTGCCAATTTATCAATGATAGGGCCACCAGGATATCCCAGTCCCATTACTTTCGAGCACTTATCAATCGCTTCGCCAGCAGCATCATCAATCGTTTGTCCCAACACCTCCATATCGTTATAAGCATTTACTTTCACAATCTGTGAATTGCCACCACTTACTAATAAACAGATAAAGGGGAATGGAGGAGCCGAGTGGTCGTCATCGCTTTCCTTAATAAAATGCGCCATCACATGTCCTTGAAGATGATTAACATCAATCATGGGTATGCCCAAACTACGTGCAAAACCTTTAGTGAAGCTCACACCTACCAACAACGAGCCCATCAATCCAGGGCCTCTGGTAAAAGCGATGGCCGTAAGTTGTTCTTTCGTAATGCCAGCACGCTTCAAGGCCGCTGTCACCACAGGTACAATATTTTGCTGATGGGCACGCGATGCCAATTCGGGAACAACGCCACCATATTCGAAATGCACATCTTGCGATGCAGTGACATTACTCAACAGCACCCCATTGCGCAAAACGGCAGCCGAAGTGTCGTCACAACTGCTTTCAATACCCAATATGTATATATCCTTTTCCATCATTAAAAATTTAATAGGTAAGTATCTCTACCCCATGTTCGGTCATCACAAAGGTATGCTCCCACTGGGCACTGGGCAATTCATCACCAGTAATAATCTCCCAACCATATTCATCATCGGCATCAAGGAACACTTTCCATGTACCCATATTAATCATGGGTTCAATCGTAAACACCATGCCTGGAACGAGCAACATGCCCTGACCTTTATGTCCGAAATGCATCACATCAGGCTTCTCATGAAACTTCAAGCCTACGCCATGTCCACATAGGTCTCTTACCACCCCATAATGATATTTTTCAGCATGTTTTTGAATAGCATGCCCAATGTCTCCAACAAAGCAATAAGGCTTAGCAGCCTCGGCTCCAATCTCAAGACATTCCTTGGCTACACGCACCAATTGTTCTTTCTCTGGAGTGGTTTTACCCATAATAAACATACGTGAGGCATCAGCATAATATCCATCAAGAATGGTTGTAAAATCAACATTTACGATATCGCCTTCCTCAAGCACATCTTCTTCTTTAGGTATGCCATGACATACCACCTCATTAATACTTGTGCATACGCTTTTGGGATAGCCCTCATAATTGAGACAAGCAGGCGTGGCTCCATGTTCCACACAGTAATCGTAGCATATCTTATCAATTTCAAGCGTACTCATTCCCACATGAATTTGTTTTGCCACTTCATCAAGAACGCCTGTGTTGACAACGCCGCTACGGCGAATACCTTCAATCTGTTCTGGTGTCTTCACCAAATCACGTGAAGGAACCTCTTTGCCTTTCTTTTCCCAATACATTACCTTTTCATCCAGTTCAGTAATGGGCTGGCCAGGCAAACAATGCCATACTCTTTTCTTGTTAAAAGCCATATTTTTTAATAATCTTAAAAAACCATTCAATTTATATTATTGATACCGACGAGTTGCCACATTATACGGCACTTGCAGTCAGCATTATTTATTCCATAAATTTAGTTTGTTATCACGTGCTTTCTCCAGCGACATTAGCTGTTCTTGTTTTGCAGCATAGTCGGCTCGAAGTTGTGCATAAAGCACATCCAGTTCTGCTTTTACGTTCTGCTTACCACCTTCCTTAAGCACTTTAGTTGCAGCCAACGGCGTTTGTGCAGCATCTTTTGTCCATATCACAGGGCCATCATATTCTGGTGCAATCTTCAACGCCACATGCATCTGACTGGTTGTGGCTCCGCCCACCATAATAGGGATATCAAGACCAGCACGTTTCATTTCAACAGCTACATTCACCATTTCTTGTAAGCTGGGAGTAATCAATCCGCTGAGCCCAACGATGTCTACCTTTTCCTCTATCGCTTTCTTCACAATTTGCTCAGCGGGCACCATCACACCAAGGTCAATAACCTCGAAGTTATTGCACGAAAGCACCACATCAACAATATTTTTACCAATATCGTGTACATCACCTTTCACCGTAGCCATCAATATTTTACCAGCCGACGAAGCGTTATCTTTTTTGTCGGCCTCAATATAGGGTTGCAAAACAGCAACGGCCTGTTTCATGATACGAGCAGTTTTTACCACCTGTGGCAAGAACATTTTTCCGCATCCAAACAGTTCGCCCACTTCGTTCATACCAGCCATCAGAGGGCCCTCTATAATATCTACAGCACGAGGATATTTTTCTAAAGCCTCATGTATATCAGTTTCAATATAATCGCCTATGCCCTTTTTCAACGCATATTGCAAGCGTTCTTCTACCGTATTGTCTCTCCATTGTTGGTGCGAAACGCTTGCGGAAGAAGTTATTCCTGCAGCCTTTTCTTTCTCTTTCTCTTCACGCACCTTATCAGCTAATTCTATCAGCCGTTCAGAAGCATCCTTACCCTTATTCAGTACCACATCTTCTATAATTTGAAGATGTTCTTTAGGTATTTCGTCGTATGTTACTTTAGCCGCGGGATTGACAATGCCAAAATCCATGCCTTGTTGTATAGCATGGTACAAGAAAACGGCATGCATGGCCTCACGAATATAATTGTTTCCGCGGAAGGAGAACGACAAGTTGCTTACGCCACCACTGATATGGGCTCCAGGCAGATTTTTCTTAATCCACCCCGTAGCACGAATAAAGGCCAATGCATAGGCATCATGTTCCTCCATACCTGTTGCTACAGCCAGTACATTGGGGTCGAAAATAATGTCAAGCGGGTTAAAGCCAATCTCATCAACCAAGATACGATAAGCTCTTTCTGCAATAGAAATTTTGCGTTCATAGGTACAAGCCTGTCCTTCTTCGTCAAAGCACATCACAACGACAGCGGCTCCGAAACGTTTTACGTCACGCGCATGCTGTCGAAACTGCTCTTCGCCGGCCTTCAATGATATTGAGTTGACAATACATTTTCCTTGCACACATTTCAAACCTTGCATCACCACATCCCAATCAGACGAGTCGATCATCACTGGTATACGGGCAATATCAGGCTCTGAAGCTAACAAGTTGAGAAAAGTCTTCATTTCAGCCTTTGCATCCAGCAAACCATCGTCCATATTAACATCAATAACGAGGGCACCATCTTCAACTTGTTTTCGAGCAATGCTCAGCGCCTCATTATAATTGTGTTCGCCAATAAGACGCAAGAATTTTCTTGAACCAGCTACATTGCAACGCTCACCCACATTTACAAAACGCACCTCAGGTGTAACCTCTAATAGGTCAAGACCGCTAAGCCACATATTTTCTGGTCGAGGGGCTGGCTTACGGGGTGTTACACCTTTTACTATATCAGGATATTTGGCAATAAACTCTTCAGTGGTGCCACAGCAACCGCCA
>CAKQFW010000028.1 GCA_934230965.1 uncultured Prevotella sp. | reverse complement strand
GTTTTTATCCATTGTTTTCTTTTCGTTTCTTTTTCGTCTTTCTCGGGCAAGGTATGGCTTGGCTTGAGAATTATGGGTGCAAAGTTACACAAAATATTTGGTTATCACCTCTTTTCTATATAAGTAAGCGCTGTGCAAGGTGTTACTGAATTATGGTTAATAGTAGTTAATCAGTTGTGGGAAACGATTTTTTTTTGTTATTTTGCAAGAAATTTGGTGTATTATACCCTATTGTCAAATGGGAAAGAAACGTAAAAAGGCCCGCAACCGTCATGGTTTGCAGGCCGTAACTCTTTGTATCAGCACCGCTTTGGTGCTGGTGTTGTTGGGTCTTACCACCCTTTCGGTGCTTACAGCCCGCAACCTCTCGGCTTATGTAAAACAAAATATTGTGGTGACCCTGTTGCTGCAAGACGACTTGAGCGATACCGAAGCGCGCCAGTTTTGTGCTGGTGTGCAGAAATGTCGCTATGTCAATACCCTTGAGTATATTAGCAAGGAACAGGCATTGAAGCAAGGCATCAAGCTGCTGGGCGAAGACCCTCGCGAGTTTATCGGTGCCAACCCTTGGCCGCCCTCGGTAGAGATAACGCTGAAGGCCGACTATGCCAATAACGACTCGCTAAAGTTTATCTCGCGCGAGCTGAAGGCTTTTCCTAAGGTTACAAAGGTTTCGTATCAGCGCGACTTGCTTGAAAACGTAAACCACACCATCGCTAAGATAAGCATTGTGCTGCTTACCTTGGCGCTGCTGCTCACCATCGTGTCGTTCTCATTGATTAACAACACGGTACGCTTGGGCATATATGCTCGCCGCTTCTCTATACACACCATGAAGCTGGTGGGTGCCTCGTGGGGCTTTATTCGTGCGCCGTTTGTGCGCCAAGCTGTGGGCATAGGCTTGCTGGCCTCGGTGCTGGCCTGCTGTGCGCTGGGCGGCATCTATTATGCCATTTATGTTTACGAGCCCGACATGATAGGCTTCTTTACGTGGGAAGTGCTGGCGCTAACGGCTGCCATCGTCTTCGCCTTTGGCATCATCATCACAGCCCTGTGCGCCACCATCTCGGTGAACAAGTTTTTGCGCATGAAGGCTGGCGACCTGTATAAGATTTAAAACGCATTGAACATCAAAACAAATATGGATAAAAGAAATTATGCTTTTGGCAAGATGAACTTCATCTTGTTAGCCGTAGGTATGTGTGTCGTTCTTATTGGCTTCTGCTTGATGAGCGGAGGTGGCTCTGACGAGAGCGTGTTCGACGCCGAAATATTCAATACCATGCGCATCAAGGTGGCTCCCGTGGTTTGCCTTGTAGGCTTCCTGTCGATGATAGGTGCCATTATGTATAAGAAAAAAGACACCAACAACGGCCCCGACTCCGAGAACAAGTAAACCCACTTTGCGCTCTGACGCCCATTGGCGTGCAAGGGTGTAAAGACAAAAACAATATAACAAAAACAGAAAACAATGGATTGGTTACAAGCATTGGTCCTGGGCATTGTGCAGGGCCTTACCGAATATTTGCCCGTGAGCAGTAGCGGCCACTTGGCCATAGGCTCGTCTCTCTTCAATATTGATGGCGAAGAAAACCTTGCCTTCACCGTGCTGGTGCATGTGGCAACGGTGTGCAGCACGCTGGTGGTGCTGTGGAAAGAGATTGACTGGATACTGAAGGGTCTGTTCAAATTTGAGATGAACGCCGAAACTAAGTATTTCTTGAACATCGTGGTGTCGATGATTCCTATCGGCATCGTGGGCGTGTTCTTTAAAGATGCTGTTGAAGAGGTGTTTGGCTCGGGCTTGCTTATCGTGGGCTGCATGTTGCTGCTTACCTCGGCGCTGCTCATCTTCTCTTATTTTGCTAAGCCTCGCCAGCGCGAGCACATCAGCATGAAAGATGCCTTTATCATAGGCTTGGCACAGGCTTGCGCCGTGATGCCAGGCTTGTCGCGCTCGGGTTCTACTATCGCCACAGGTTTGCTGCTGGGCAATAAGAAAGAAAGCTTGGCACAATTCTCATTCCTCATGGTCATCCCGCCCATCTTGGGCGAAGCCTTGCTCGACGTGCTGAAGATGGTGAAGGGCGACGACGCCTTTGGCGATATCAGCGCTCTGCCCTTGGTGGTAGGCTTTGTGGCTGCCTTTGTGAGCGGCTGCGTGGCTTGCAAATGGATGATTAACATTGTGAAGAAAGGTAAGCTGGTGTGGTTTGGCGTTTATTGCGCCATCGCTGGTGCCGCTACAATTGTTTGCTCATTGCTGTAAAGCGTGCCTGCCGTAATACACTTCGACACTCACATTATTAATACAGCAAGAAAATGGACTTTTTAAAAGGCGAAATCATTGCCATAGATAAACCATACGGCATGTCGAGCTTCGGGGCGTTGGCCTACGTGCGCAAGCGCATCAGTCAGCGATTGAACGTGAAGCGCGTGAAAACCGGACATGCGGGCACCCTCGATCCCTTGGCCACGGGTGTGCTTATTCTTTGCACAGGAAAGAAAACAAAAGAGATAGAGCAGCTACAGGCTCACTCGAAAGAATATACTGCCACCCTGCAGCTGGGTGCCACCACCGTGAGCTATGATATGGAGCACGAGGTGAACGCTACTTACCCCACCGAGCACATCACCCGCGAGATGATAGACGAGGTGCTGACGCACTTTGTGGGCGACATTGAACAGGTGCCCCCATCATACAGCGCCTGCGAGATAAACGGCGACCGCGCCTACGAGCTGAAACGTAAGGGCAAAGATGTAGAGCTAAAGGCGAAAAACATTCGTATCGACTATATTGATGTGATGTCGTTCGACGCCGAGAAAATGCTTTTACAGATAAAGGTGGGCTGTGGTAAGGGCACCTACATACGGGCCTTGGCGCGCGACATAGGCCGAGCGCTGAACAGTGGCGCCTATCTTACGCAGCTGTGCAGAACCCGTGTGGGCGACTTCTCAATCGACCGCTGCGTCTCCCTCGACCAGATAGATACTTGGCTCGATGGCCTGAATTTGCAAAATAACGATACTGTAACAGTAGAAGACGAAAATAAAGTAAAAGAATAATGAAGTTATCACAGTTTAAGTTCAAACTGCCAGAAAACCAGATAGCGCTGTATCCCCACAGCCTCTATCGTGAGTTTGAGAATGAAAATGGCGAAAAAGAAACCTTCCGCATAACACGTCGCGACGAGTGCCGCCTCATGGTGCTGCATCGCAAGTCGCAGAAAATAGAGATGTATAAGAAGGATGCCAAGGGCGAACCCATCGAGGGCGAATACCTTGACTTTCGTAACGTGCTCGATTATTTTGACGAGGGCGACACCTTTATTTTCAACGATACCAAGGTTTTCCCAGCACGCCTTTATGGCACCAAGGAGAAGACCGACGCTAAGATTGAGGTGTTCTTGCTGCGCGAGCTGAATGAAGAGATGCGCCTGTGGGACGTGCTGGTAGAGCCGGCACGCAAGATACGTATCGGTAACAAGTTGTTCTTCGACGAAAGTGGAACAATGGTGGCCGAGGTAATAGACAATACCACCAGCCGCGGACGCACGTTGCGTTTCCTTTACGACTGTCCGCACGACGAGTTTAAACGCGAGCTCTTTGCTCTGGGCGAGGCTCCGCTGCCACGATATATCATTGATAAGCGCGAGAACCACCACGGCACCGAGACCGACTTTGACGATTTTCAGTGCATCTTTGCCAAGAACGAGGGCGCTGTAACGGCTCCTGCTACGGGCTTGCACTTCAGTCGCGAGCTGCTAAAACGCATGGAGATACGTGGCTTAAACTTTGCTTACATCACCTTGCACTGTGGCTTGGGCAACTTCCACGACATTGAGGTTGAAGACCTTACCAAGCATAAGATGGACTCGGAGCAGATGAGCATCAACGCTGAGGCTTGTCGGATTGTGAACAGCACCAAGCAGGCGGGCCACCATGTGTGTGCCGTGGGCACCAGCGTGGTGAAGGCTACCGAGACGGCTGTGGGCACCGATGGCATGCTGAAAGAGTATGAGGGCTGGACCAATAAGTTTATCTTCCCGCCCTACGATTTCGGCCTGGCCGACTCGATGATTGCCAACTTCTATCACCCCTTGTCAACCCTGTTGATGGAGACCGCCGCCTTTGGTGGCTACGATCTGGTGATGGAGGCTTATAACCTGGCCGTAAAGCATGGCTACATGTTTGGTTGCTACGGTGATGCCTTGCTCATTGTGAACGACTAAGCGCTTGCAAACAATACTGATAACAACAAAAGCCACATCTTGCCTTGTTCATACAATGAAACGCAAGATGTGGCTTTTTTTTTAAAGCACACGTGAAATGAAACATCAAGTGTATCTTTCGTTGGGGTCGAACACGGGCAACCGGGCCGCCTTGATGCAACAGGCCATCAGCGAGATAGGGCTGGCGGTGGGCACCGTGGTGCGCACATCGCGCTTTATCGAGACCGAGCCCTGGGGCTTTGTGTCTGAACACCAGTTTCTTAATGCCTGTATATGTGTTGAAACGCTGCTCTCGCCACGCCAAGTGCTGGAGGCCACGCAGCGCATAGAACGGCAGTTGGGGCGCAAGCGTAAGTCGGAAAACGGTGTGTATCACGACCGTACCATCGATATCGACATCTTGCTCTTCGACGATATGCACATCAACGAGCCCGACCTCATCATACCGCATCCCCTAATGCTGGAGCGCGACTTTGTGATGGTTCCGCTTCGCCAGATACTGCCTACGCTGCCTCAAGAGGATAATGCTGGAGCGGTGTAACGTGTTTATCGTGCCTCGTCGTTCGGAAACCGCACGTCCCATTGCTGGCGCAGCGTGTCCATAAGGCGCATAAGGCGCAAGGTTTCGGCGTGGGGCATAAACGGTGTTTCAATGTTATGATGGTCGAGAGCATTGAGACAAGCCTCTACCTCATACTCGAAGCCCGTAATTTGTATAGGCGCTTCGCACATCTTTATCACCTGATATTGGTTGTTTACCACGGTTAGGCGCGAGGGGTTGTTTATGTTTTCAACAATAATGTGGCCCTCAGTGCCAGAGATAACGCCTTGGCGGTCGCTGCGCACATAGATAGAACTTGACAGCTGGGCCATCTTGCCATCATGATACCATAGTGTGATGCTGTCTTGAGCATCCATGCCCGATGAGGTTTTCTCGCAACAGCTATCTATCTTTTTTATATCGGTTCCAAAGAGCATGGCGGCAAAGTTGAGGGTATAGACACCAATGTCAAGTAGGGCACCGCCTCCTAAGTCGGGGCGCTGTATGCGCTCTTTGTGGCTGATGGGGTAGGAGAGGTTGGCCGTGAGCGTGCGCGGCTGGCCTATGATGCCACTGTCTGTCAGCTGTTTCAGCGTCTGCATCAGCGGCATATAGCGTGTCCAGATGGCTTCGGCCAGCAGCAGGTGTCGGGCTTCGGCCTCGTGTATCAGGGCTTCGGCTTCTCGCGCATTGCACGTAAAGGCTTTCTCGCACAGCACGGCTTTGCCCGCCTGTAGGCATTGCAGCACATGGCTGTAGTGCATGGCGTGGGGCGTGGCCACGTATACAAGGTCAATGGCGGGGTCGTCCAGCATGTCGGCATAGCTGCCATAGGCTTTGCTGATGCCCCATCGCTGGGCAAACTGTTGTGCCTTTTCAAGGCTTCGCGATGCCACGGCATAGCTGTTTGCGCGTGGCAGGTGTTGTAAGGTGTGTGCCATCTTCTCGGCAATATGCCCAGCACCCAGTATGGCAATGTTATAAGTCGTCATCATTGTTCATTTTTTCTTCATTCTTTTACAAAAATAGTGCAAATCGAGAGCAGAATATCAAGCTTGCTTGATGATTTTGCCGAGATGCAGCCTATTTTATGCAAAAATAGTGCAAATCGAGAGCAGAATATCAAGCTTGCTTGAATATTATGCCGAGATGCAGCCTATTTTATGCAAAGGTATATTTTTTCCTACACAAAGTTTGTTTGTACCGCTATTTTTATGTTATTTTGTAGAAGCAAACACTTAGTTTTTAATCTTTTTTACACGGCATCATGATGAAAACATTGCGCTCTCTTCTTGTGGCTTTCGCCTTTTTTGGTCTTGCAACGGCTGCTTGTGCTCAGCATAAAACAGCGTCGGTGCAGGTAAATCTTGTGGCCACCACCGATACGTTGCGCGGTTTTCAGTTGTCGTTGCTGAATGCTGCCAACAGAACCTATGGCGTGCAACTGTCGCCATTGGTCGATGTGTCGCGCCATTTGCAAGGGGTGCAGATAGGCTCTATGGGCAATATGGCCACGGGCAGCATGAAGGGTGTGCAGCTGTCGGCCGTAAACAATATGGCGGGCGACGTGCGTGGCGGCTTGCAACTGTCGGCGCTGACCAATGTGTCGACGGGGTGCATGCGCGGCATGCAGCTGGGTGCATATAATTATGCCGACTCGTTGCGTGGCCTACAGCTGGGCCTCGTAAACATTGCGGTGAGCCATCCGCGAGGCGTTCAGGTGGGATTAATCAATTATACGCGTGATGCCGATATGCGCAAGGTAGGACTTATCAACATCGACCCCAACACGCGTATCGATGTGTTGGCCTTCGGCGGAAATACTTCTAAGCTGAACACGGCACTGCGCTTTAGGCATCGCTCTACCTATAGCATGGTGGCGCTGGGCACCCACTATATGGGGTTAGACCGTAAGTTTTCGGGCGCCCTCTCGTATCGCTTAGGACAATATGTTAACCTATCGCCTCGGTGGTCGTTGAGTGCCGACCTGGGCTATAGTCATATCGAAACGTTTCAAGAACACTCTGACGACAAACCACGTAGACTTTATTCGCTGCAAGGGCATCTGAACGTCGACTATCAGTTTAGCAAAACCCTTGGTGCCTTTGCCTCGGTGGGCTATGGCAACACGCGCCACTATGGCAGCAACCGCCTGTTTGAGCAGAAACTTATCCTACAGGCGGGCCTCTCGGTAAACTGGAAACGCAATATGGAGGGTGGTGCCCCACAGCGCCAAACGGCCTTGATCGAGGGCGACCCTTATGTTGAATGTGACAGCGTAGACAATCGTTTTGCCCTTGCTCCGCGCAAACGCCCTTGGCTGGCGGCTGTTGAGGCGGCGGGCGTTAATGCCTTAGTGTTTTCTTACGACCGCTGGGTGGCTAACGCCTCTTATTCGCGCATCAGCATGCACACCATTCGCCACAACTTTAAAACGGGCTTTGTATGGGATAACGACCCCTTTGCCACCAACCTCTTTGCCCATCCTTATCACGGCAACCTTTATTTTAATAGCGCACGAAGCAATGGCTTGAACTTTTGGGCGTCGGTGCCTTATGCCCTATGCGGTAGCTTGATGTGGGAGTTTTGTGGCGAGAACGAGCCGCCCGCCATCAACGATGTGTTTGCCACGGCGCTGGGCGGAACCTGCATTGGCGAGATGACAAACAGAGTGTCGCACCTGGTGCTCAACGATAGCCAGCGCGGTTTTCCGCGTTTCGCTCGCGAGGCATTGGCCTTCTTGGTTAACCCTATTCAGGGCTTTAACCGCTTGCTAAGGGGCGATGCCTGGACGGTGCGCACACAGCATTATCTGTATCACGACTTTAACGCCATACCCGTGCACCTTGATGTGAGCATGGGGCTGCGCTATCTTTCTGACGATGGTGCCCTGTTTCGTGGCGAATATAACCCCACGTTGGCCCTCGCTATGGAGTATGGCGATGCCTATAACAGTCGCACCAACAGGCCGTACGACTATTTTACGGCGGCGGTAAACGTGGGCTTCTCGCCCAATCAGCCCACCATTTATGGCGCACATCTTATGGGCAGACTGTGGGCAGCGCCTGTTTATGAGCATGGCAGCACCGAGGCGCGCTTCGGCATCTTCCAGCACTTCAACTATTATAACTCTGAACCTGTGAAGGATGGCTCTGACATTGTGCCTTACCGCATCTCTGAAGCGGTGGGCATAGGGCCCGCCATCATGGTGCGCTTTACTGATATGGGGCATCTGGAATCGCTCAGTCAGCAGTTGTTCACAAGCGGCATTATCTTAGGCGTATCGAAAAGCGACTACTAGAACGTGATAGACCGCGACTATAACATGGGCAGCGGCTATAGCTTGAAAACACGCACACGGCTCCACTTTCAGCGTGCCGGCACCTTTGCGCTCGACATCGACTACTTCCGCATCTTCACCTGGAAGGGCTACGAAACAAAGAACCTTGAAGGCCGTGAACCGCTATACTATAATGTGCAAGGCGATAAAAGCAATGCCGAGCTGTGTGTTATCACCCCACGCTTTGTGCTGAACATTAAAGGTGGATGGGCAGTTCAGCTGTCGTGGTCGTATTTCTTACGTCACACCCGCTACGTATATCATAACGATGTGCGCTCAAACACCTTTGATGTGCGCCTGGCGTTGAGTTATCGTATATAAATAATAACCTTTGTAACCATAAACTCATGGCAAATAATATTGTTGACATAAAAACGATAGGTAGTATTCTTAATCATAAAAATTACTTTTATGTGCCTTGTTACCAGCGCGGTTACAGATGGAACCGAAAACAGGTGGAAGAGTTGCTTAGCGACCTTTATTCGTTTCATAAGCAATACAACCCCAAATCGCCAAAAGCTATGGGCAACTTTTATTGTCTGCAACCCATCATCGTTAGAGAGATTACTGATGATGAGGTGCGCGCCTCTGTGCTGGGCGATAAGGCGGACGAGGCTGATTATAAGTTATGGGAACTGGTAGACGGACAGCAACGCTTAACTACTATTTATATTTTGTTGTCGTATCTTATAAATATAAATAAAGCGTATCGTGGAAATAAAGATGAATGTGTAGAAGACTATCCCGATGCTCAACTGTATAATATTGTTTACGAGTCGCGACCATCAACGTGTATGGCGCTAAAAGCATTGGCGCAAGGTGAGAAGATTGAACCTTGCGACCTTGACACCACCCACATTAGCAATGCCGTAAGATACATTGACGAATGGTTTAACGGAAAAGGTTTAGACATTAACAAACGTTATAATGGCGGAAATGGTGAAAGCAAAAAAGATGTGCGACGAGGTTTGTTCAACCAGATTGTAAACATGAGCGAGAAAGGCTCTACAAAGGTGATATGGTATCAGCTGAGCAACGATGCCGACACCGACCCTGTGCAAGAGTTTACACGAATAAACAACGGAAAGATTCCGCTCACCGATACCGAGCTTATCAAAGCCCTGTTCTTACAAAAGAGAAACTTTGAGACTGGCAACAACGTGCTGGAACAAACAAAAATATCTTTGCAATGGGAACAGATGGAGAACACCTTGCAGAGAGATGACTTTTGGTGCTTTATAAGTAATAAAGGTGTGGATGAAGAAGACCGCATGGGCGAATTGCTGAAACTGGTTTTCCTGAAAGAGCATGACATTGATGAAAACAGCATAGAACCTGGCGATATCTTTAGATATTATTATGAAAAGATTGACGGTATGCCCACAAACAATCTTCAACCAGTGGTGAACAAGCTTTGGACCGACATTACCGATACGTACAACGTCTTGCACGACTGGTATGAGACTCCCGAAATATACAATTATGTGGGCTATCTTGTGCAATGTGGCATGAGTCTAACCACCCTTTACAAACAATATGAGGACAAGACGAATGAAGATGATGAAAGCACCATTAACGACCTCATAGCATGGTTAGAAGAAGACATAAAAGCTGTGCTTCCTACACATTGTGTTGAGAAACAAGAAGATGGTAAGTATCATATCACAACCGAATATCCCGACAGGCCAAACCTTCGCAAGATACTGCTGCTGTTGAATGTTGATATGCTCTCGCGACAGTTGAGAGAGATACGCGATAACGATGAGGCTTATCATGGCGATGCTAACGTGTTTAAGTTTCCGTTCGACCTCTACAAAATACAGAATTGGGATATAGAACACATCGACTCGGCCACCACCAATGCCCTTACCGACAAGGAGGCACAACGAAACTGGGTAGAAGGAAATATTAACGACTATGGCATCGTTGTAACTGATGCCATCAGAAAGAAAATGATTAACGGCGAGTGGGCCGACTTGGTAGAGATTATTCAACATCAAGAAGGCGAAGAACAAGAAAACAAAAATGTTATTGGAAACCTCACGTTGCTCGATTCGTCAACAAATCGCGAATACGGCAATGCCTTGTTCCGAAAGAAACGCAAGTATATCATTGATAAGACCATGAACGGGCGTTACGTGTTGCCCTGTACGCAATATGTGTTTATGAAGTTTTTTGATGCTGACGACAGCTCGGCATCAAAAACACGCTGGACGAAGGAAGACAAGGAACGATATCATGATTTTATTCTTCAACAACTGCAACGCTTCTTGCCTATAAAACCCTAAAAAAATAAAATGAGCACTGCAAGCAAACTATATACTTTTCATGAATTGATGACCGACGGGCTTGTTGTTAAGCACGATGGTAAGGAGGCGCGCTGTAAAATAAACCGCATACTTATACCCATGATACAGCGCCCTTACGCACAGGGACGAAAAAGCCAAAAAAGTATACGCGAGAAATTTCTGCACGACATCTTTGCTGCATTGGCAAACAACGATGTTGAGAAACTGGAGCTCAACTTTATTTATGGCACGTTTATTAAAGAGGACGATAACAATACGTTTGAACTTCTTGATGGTCAGCAGCGTCTTACAACATTATTTCTTCTGCATTGGTATGTGGCAGCAAGAGAAGCTCTGCATAACGATGCTACAACCTCTTTGCCCGAATATCTTAAAAGGTTTGAATATCAAACCCGCACTACCTCTACCGCTTTTCTAAAGAAACTCTTCTCGGCCAAACTTCATCTTGGCGAGAAGCCAAGCAAGACGATAAGACAGGCATCGTGGTACAGCAAAAACTATGATAAAGACACTACCATCGTTTCAATGTTGCGTATGCTCGATGCCATTAACGATAAGTATGAAAGCTGCGAAAGCAAGCCCACCTATGAGGCACTGCAAAAGCTTAAGTTTTATGTCTTAGAACTGAATGGCTTTGGGCTGAGTGAGGAACTGTTTATTAAGATGAATGCTCGCGGACTGCAACTCACGTCGTTTGAAAACTTTAAGGCCGACCTTGTGGGGTATATGAAAAAACAATATACCTATCTTGTACCCATGACCCTTAGCGTGGCGAAACGAGAAGTGCCCTATTGGCTCAATTACTCATCGTTGATTGATGGGCGTTGGACGAACTTGTTTTGGACAAAACCCAACGAAGAAGACGATTCGGGTAGCAAACAGTGTGATAAAAGGTTCTTTCGATTCATACAGCGCTTCTTTGCCAATAAGAGTATCTTGCTGGCCGAGAAGTCGAAAGATGCAAGTTTGGCCAACGATTCTCTGTTCTTGTTCTTTGCGCAAAACACTGAGGTAGAGCGCCATTTTGGCTTTGAACAGTATGAGGCAATTATTGAAAAAGGAAAGAAACAGGGCGTTGATTTACTTTGCCAACTTGCGCATCTGCTCAATTTTCTTTGTGACGAAAGTGTGGGGCCTGTGCTGCTCAATGCTCTTACTGCGCCATGGGAGGCCTCTCGCGATTGGCAACCGTGGAGCATCAGCAGCGAGAAGATGGGACGTAGGCAGATGATACTGCTCTCTGTCTTGTTCGAATATGTCGACCACATCAAATCGGTTGACCAATTTGATGAAGAGAAATTCGTAACCTGGATGCGCTTCGCCCATATCATGGTTCAAAATACAGACATCAATCAGCTCATGCCACAGATAACGTTGACCCGACTGCTGAACGATGCGCTCTGTTTTCAACCCGAAGGCGATAACCTTTTCTGCGCATGGCAGCATCCATACGAGGCTATTGTGGCCTTTAACGATAGTCGTCGCGACAACCGTTACCTTGATAACGAGGCCACCAAGGCGCGACAAATTCTTAAAGACGAAGAATGGAAGGAGGCGTTCTGCCTGGCCGATACCGACCCCTTCATGCAAGGCTTTGTCAGCTTTTATTTTGAAGAAGGCATGTCGGCTTCGGCGTATCGTAACCGAACAAACAATGTAAAATATGTGTTTAACAAAGGTGGCGTATCAGACCTCTTAGCCGAGAATTATCTGTTAATACGTGCTGTACTGTGTCGCAATTTTGACTGGATGGGCATAAAGAAGAATATGACCAACTTTAACATCACCAATAGGGGAGCCGACCGCCATTTGCGCAATCTTACCATCTGGAATACGCAACCCGAGGTGAAGCGGTTGTTCTGCCAATTGCTTGATTGCCAAACCGTTACACAACGTATGTCGCTTCTTGAAAGTGTGGCTAACGAGGCGCATAACCTTGTCTTGCGCTTGGATGGCTACTGGAACGATGAGGCCAAAGAAAACCTACAGTGCCTGTATAACCGGCTGCATAGCATAGATGAGATGCAGGTGCTGAGCTGGCTCTACGATACAGGCATCAATATGATGGGCGTGTGGATTAATGCCGATGGAACAGGTTCGCTGTATAAAGGCTCTGTCAACTGTATCATGATAACAAGCAATCGGCATAAGGTTATCCCCTCTGTTGTAGAAAGATACAAAGATATATTTCATTTTAGTTATGCCGACGACAGACCGCTCAATGCCTTAACCCATTATAATGTTTTCTCAGGCAGCGAGGTCGTGCTTTATTCAAGTCCCGACGCATTGCCCTGCAACATACGCCTGAAGCTTATCTTCCTTGCCTATGGTCAACTTTGTATTCATGTATTGGGAAGCAGCGAAAAGGCAAAGGCGCTGTATGAGGCTTATAAAGCACAAAGTGGAAAAGATAACCTTTGTGACAGAAACGGAAACAATATTGAAGACGCAGATGGAAACCTAAGCTTCTATATGGATTGTGCCACCGAGTGCTACCGAGTAAGCTATGTCCCCGATGCATGCACCATGCCCATCAATAACCTGTATGCTCTTCTTGATGTGGCTCACCACATCTTGTCTAATGAAAAGGAGGAAAATGTATGATGAAGCCTAAAGAGATAGTATGTTCTTTTATAGAACAAAAACTGGATGGAGATATTGAACGATTAGAAACGTTCAAGTTAGGTTCTTTGTTCTATGATAAAACCTATGGATGTCCTGGGCGTAAATTTGACTCTGACGATACCAATTTGATGCGGGCTATCTACTGCATCGTATTTGGTAAGACATGGGAAAATCTTTCTATGGATAATTCAGGGGCTGAGAAACTTCGTGGAGATACCATAAATACATTCAATAGTTTGTTCGCTCGCCCATGGGATGCGAAAGATCCTTTTGTTGAAAAGTGGAATCCTGATGAGTCCTTCCTCGTTAAAAGAAAGACGTTTAACGATATCTGTTATACGATGGGTAATATGATGGTTCTTCCTGATCGTCGACTGAATGGCTGGAGTATAAACACACATCGTGGTTGTCATGACAACTGGCATGATTATGAAGACAGATTTTTAGCAGCACTATATAAAGTATTAAACAATACTACGGATAAAGATGAAGATTTAGAAGAACTGGTTGAATTAAATAAATCCGATTTCTTACCTTTTTATGGTGAAAGTGGTTGGAAACGATTTGTTGAGGGCAATATGCTGGAATATTATGTTGACGATGCGTATAAACCTATTGTGTCTTCAAAAGGATATGTTTATTGGCGTGGTGGATATACTAATCGTAATCGCTTCTTTGCAGAGTGTAATAGGTATATTGATTTCGCCACAGCCATTATTCATGATAGAGCATTGAGAATGATAAAGATATTAAAGAACGAGTGCTATACAAATAGCCCCGAAATATCAATCATTTGATGGAATTATTTTAATACAACTAATCTGATAAAGAAAGGAGATATAACAATGGAGACTTCATATCTTGATTTAACGATACGCCTTGCGTTTGCCTTTGCGCTTGGCGGCGCGATAGGTATTGAGCGCGAATATAGGGCTAAGGAGGCGGGGTTTCGCACACATTTTCTTGTGGCCTTGGGCAGTGCGCTGTTCTGCGTAGTGTCGCAGTTTGGCTTTGGCATCGACTTGAAAGACTCGTCGCGTGTGGCGGCACAGGTGGTGTCGGGCATTGGCTTCTTGGGTGCCGGAACCATTATCTTTCAGAAAAATGTGGTGCGAGGCCTCACCACGGCGGCTGGCCTTTGGGTAACGGCGGCCATTGGTTTGGCTTGCGGCACGGGCATGTATGTGGCGGCCGCCATTGCTACGGTTATGGTGCTACTGGGCTTAGAGGTGATAAACGCCCTCATACCACAGTTTGGCACCACCAGTGTAGAACTGTCGTTCTCGGCACCATCAATAGATAGCGTTCGGCACCTCATTGATTGTGTGCGACACGATGGCATGGAGGTGCTGTCGTATGAGATGAAGGAGCGCCGCACGTCGAAGGGCGATTTCTTAGAAGTAGATATGCAACTGCGCATGAAACGTGGCAAAACCGACAAGCTCCGCGTTATCGACTATATGGATAAGTTTACTGATGTAACGATGTCGGCGGTTGAGGGGTGATGGGCTTCAAGTTTGGTCACAACAGCCATCAACTTTCCACTCTCCATTTTTGCATAAATATGCAATATTGAGAGTGTGTTGTAAAAGGCATCAAATTACAGTCTGAAAGCATGGGTTTTACGTTGTGAAACCCATGCTTTCACAACGTAAAACCCTTGGTTTCGCAGCCTGAAACCAAGGGTTTCTCATATCAGAGGTATCACCTTTGAAAACTGTAAGCACGCAGCCTGTCTTTGCTTACAAATTATAAGATTATTAAATTTTGTTATGTAAAAAAATGTAAAAGCTCATAAGCGCATATTTATACAAAACAATAATGGTTTTGCATAAATATGCAAAATGGTGAATAAATATACCCCAATTCGGGATAAAATAGCGATTAGTTGCATGTGAAGACAGATACGTGAATTCTCTTCCCATGCCATCAG
>CAKQFW010000027.1 GCA_934230965.1 uncultured Prevotella sp. | reverse complement strand
CGTTAGAGATACGCCAGCCTGCAGATGCTGACCAGAAGTTAGCCCAGCGGTTCTTAGAGGCAAACTTAGAAGAGCCCTCGTGACGGATAGAGGCCGACAACAGATAGGTGTCGTCGAAAGCATAGTTGGCACGAGCGAACAGAGAGAACAGTTTCTCTGAAGGATCCTTGCCTGAAGACATTGAAGCCTTACCATCGGCAAGACCTGTGCCCTGACCAATATCCCAGAACTTCACACCATCAACTGAGAAGTTGTAGTTGCTCATGTTGAAGTTATCGCTGTTATATTCGAAGTAAGAGTAACCTGCTGTAGCGCTGATAGAGTGCTTTTTAAACTCGTTAGCATAAGAGAAGTAACCCTCAGAGGTGATACGCTCCGACTTAGAGAAGCCGAGGTAAGCCGAACCCGTGTGGTTATCTTCAATCGACGTGCGGCTGTAGCTGGGGTTATAAGTGTGGTTCTCCCACTGGCGGTTCTCATAGCCTAACGACTGCTGGAAGTTCAAACCAGGAATGGGCTTGATGTTCAGTTTCAGCACCATTTTGGGCTTGAACCACTTGTCAACGCCCTCGTAGGTATAGAGTTTAGCATCGGCCACAACGTTATAGTCGAGCGTCTCGTTCTGCCAGATGTTGTAACCCGTCTCTGAGTTAGAGTCGTAGGGCGAACGGGTGGGGTTGTTGAACAGCGCCTGCTGGAAGTTGGGCCAGTGGTTGTTACGCGAGGTCTGACGATAGTCAACCATCGGCTTAAACTCTAACCATCCGTCAAACAGCTTGAAGTTGGCGTTCACACGGCCACCATAGTCTTTACGGCTATCAACAATAGCAATACCGTCTTGCTTCTCATAGTAGAGCGAGGTATAAACCTGTGCCTTGTCGGTGCCATACTGCAACGAAAGGTGATGCTTGGTAGAGAAGTTTTTATGGTTGATCATCTCATCCCACCAGTCAACGTCGTCGCCATAGTCGGTACCAATGTTGTGCTCAGCATACTCGCGACCCGACAGCATTTCGGGAGCGTTGTACGACTGTTTGTGAGAGAACTCGTTAGAGTAGGTGAGTTCGAGCTTACCCTGGGTGTTGGTTCCGCTCTTGGTGGTAATCAAAATCACACCTGAAGCAGCACGCGTACCGTAGATAGCACCTGCCGAAGCATCCTTCAGCACGTCGATAGAAGCAATATCATCCTGCGACAGTGAACGAATGTCGCCACCAGGGAAACCGTCGATCACAATCAGCGGCGAGCGGCCAGCATTCACTGAGGTCATACCACGCAGCTGGAAAGTGGTTCCAGCATTGGCCGAAGCAGTGTTGCTCATTACCAAGCCACTAATCTTGCCTTGCAACGCACCTGAAATGTCGGCACCGCCTACACCCACCATCAGGTCTTTGCCCTTGATAGAGGTGATGGCGCTGGTAACCTCTTTCTTGTCGAGCGTACCGTAACCGATCACAACTACCTCATTGAGGTCGGAGATATCCTCCTTCAGTGTTACGTTCAGGTTGCCATTGGCAGGCACACGCAAGGTTTTGTAACCAACACTCTTGATTTCCAGTGTAGCGTTTTTGTGAGGAACCTTGATAGAAAATTTTCCATCCATGTCAGTAACGGCAGCGAAAGACACGTCGGCGCCAACGATGCGTATTACAGCACCGATTAGAGGCTCGCCCTTATCGTCCACTACAGTTCCTTTTACTCGGTTGTCTTGTGCCAGACTAACCACTCCTTCCACACTTCCGGGAGCTGCAAAGGCTGCGCCTGAGCTACCGATCAACAGCGACGAAAATAGCATCGTCGTCGTTGCGTAGGTTTTTAGTTTGTCATTCATAAAACGGGTATAAAGATTTGAGTTTTGGGGCATTTTAATAAAATTGAAATTTTATTATATGTTTAGGGTTTCACTATATTTGGGGCGTTTTTTTTAATTAAATTATTTTACTTTCTTTTTTCACTCTCGGGATTTAGGATTGCATTTTAAGTCTTTACATTTGGGTCAAATTGTAGGTTATAAATCATTCGTACCTTATTAACAGCACATCATTTTCGTGCTAAGAACATCTTGGTAGCAATAAAAAAGGTACGAAAAAGAAAGAATCTCTGCAGGTACATAAGCACCTGCAGAGTGCTATAGGAATAAAAAATTCAAAGGTAATGCAGGATAGTGTGAGCCGGCTGTCACTTTTCAGTTACTTTGCCACGTAGCTGGCCTTTACAAAAGGCTGTTGTAAAAGATAACGGGCGCTCACGGCCACGCTCTCTTCAACGGGCATTGTACATTGCTCAATCTCGGCTACGATATATTGCAGACCCGCTGTCTTGGCATTGCGGAAGATGGCATCCCAACCCACCATGCCGCTCTGACCAATCTCGCGGTGGTCTTTGCAATGAAACATATGGAAGCGGCCTGGGTAGCGTTTAAAATACTCGACAGGGCTGCATCCGCCACGCACCGTCCAGTACATATCCATCTGGAAGAACACGTTCTCCGGATTGGTATGTGTGAGCATATAGTCGTACATCACCTGGCCTTCAACCTTAGCAAACTCGTAGTCGTGGTTGTGATAGCCAAAGCTTATGCCCTCTTTGCGGCACATCTCGCCTACAGCGTTCAGATAGCGGCAGTAAACGTCGAGGTCGTGCAACGACTTCTGCTTGCCTATCCAGGGGTCAACGATGAAAGGTATGCCAGCGGCCTTGTGGTCGGCAATAGTCTTCTTCCACCATTTCAGCGCTTCAGAGTAGTCGCCCGAAGCCAGCTCAGCGTCGCTCAGGTTGTGCGATACGTGCGACGACAGCATCTTCATGCCAGCGCCCTCAATGTCGGCCTTAAAGTCCTTAGGCTTGCGGTTATAGAAGGTGCCCTTGCCATTATCATAGTTGGCAGCCTCTACGCTGGTATATCCCATGTTGTGCAGACGCTTAAGCAGGGCGGTCCAGTCGGCTGAAGCTTTGCCATCGGCATTAACACCATTCAACAGGCTGCGCACCGAGTAAAGCTGCAAGCACAGCTCCTTCTTCATCTTCACAGGCTGTTTTCTGATGTTGCGCTGGGGCGATGCTGCCTGTGCCACTGCCGGCAGCAGCAGAGCCACTGCCAGTAGGGTATAGATAAGTGATTTTTTCATATCTGATGCTGATTAATCCATAACCTTGATGCGGATGTTGCGATACTGCACGGTGTCGCCATGGTCTTGCAGACCGATGTAACCCTCGTGCTTGTCGCCACCCATGTTGTTCAGCAGCTGGAAGGCGTAGGGGAAGTCGCCGCCCTCTTTAAACTTGCTGGCCTGCAGCATCTCGGTCCATTTCGGAGTCCAGAGGTGATACTCTACCACGTTCTTGCCGTTCTGTGCGTGAATAACGGTGCCTTTGAAGCACATAATCTTGGCAGTGTTCCACTCGCCGAAGGGCTTAGCGTTCTGAGGCTTAGCAGGAATCATATCATAGAGCGATGCCGACTGGCGGTTGCCATCCTCGCCCAACTGAGCGTCGGGGTGGTTAGCATTGTCGAGCACCTGATACTCAGAAGCCGACTGCCAGATGGGCAGATACTCATACTTGCCATCAACCTTACCCATCACCTCTTGTGCGAGGTAGAAGATACCTGAGTTGGCACCCTTGGTTACACGATATTCCAGCTCGAGGGTGAAGTTTTGGAACTTATGAGCGAAGATGAGGTCGCCACCATCGGCAGCGTGAGCCTCGCCTGTGCCTGAGCCTGTCAGGGTGATAGCGCCATCCTTCACGGTCCAGCTCTTAGGAGCCTTGTCCATGCCGTAGCCACGCCATCCGTTCAGGGTCTTGCCGTCGAACAGCACAATGTAGCCATCCTTGTCCTTGGGGAACTGTGCCAGGTCTACATTCTCTTTGTCGGCCACCTTCATATCAAGGTCGGCAGCAGCCTGTGCAGTGTCTTTTTGGCATTGGCAGCCTGGACATTTGCAGTTACACTTACAGTCTTTATTAGTGTTGTTGCAGCCTGTCAGCATCAGAGCAGAAGCAGCAACTAAGAATAAAAGCTTTTTCATAATTCTGAATTCTTTAAAGTTTGGATATGTCAAACCCCAAGACCAATGTTATGGGTTACAGGGTTTTGTTTTAAACAATCCTCTTTCCTTTATTTCAACTCTTTTACCTTGATGTTCTTGAACCAAACGGTGTCGCCATGGTCTTGCATGCCGATGAAGCCCTCGTGGTTGTCGCCACCACAGTTGTTCAGCAGCTGGAAGGCTACAGGCCATTTTGCCTCGCTAAACTTACTGTTCTGCAGCATCTCGGTCCATTCAGGAGTCCACAGTTTGTAGGTAACCACCTTAGCGCCGTTCATAAAGTGGGTAACGGTGCCGTTGTTTACAACGATAGCCACCTGGTTCCACTCGCCATAAGGCTTAGCGTTCTGGGGCTTAGCAGGAATCATGTCGTACAGAGACGAAGCCTTGCGGTTGCCATCAACGCCCAACTTAGCGTCGGGGTGGTTCTCGTTATCCAGCACCTGACATTCGGGGGCTGAGATAAAGATAGGCTCCATATGGCCCTTGTCGTTCTTCACCTCCTGTGCGAGGTAGAAGATACCTGAGTTAGCACCCTTCGATACCTTCCACTCCATCTCGAGGATAAAGTTCTTAAACTTGTGTGCGAAGATAATATCGCCACCTTCGCCCTGTCCAGCGTTAAACTTCAGGCAGCCATCTTCTACAGTCCAGCGTGCGGGCACATGGTCTTTGCCGTAGCCGCGCCATCCGTCGAGGTTCTTGCCATCAAACAGGGTGATATATCCTTTTTTATCTTTTGTTACGTTTACGGTCTTGCTTTCAGCGCCTTGTGCCTCGGTAGAAACCTTCAGGGCTACCTTCTTCTGAGCACTAACAGTCATGATGCCAGCTGTGCAAGCCAGCAAGGCCATGGTAAGAAATATCTTTTTCATATTGATTTAGCTTTAATGTTTTGTTGTTAACTTTTTGTTAGTAGTTTTAGAAAGCCTATAGTTTTTTAGATAAGCTTAGCCCTATAGAGAAGCTAGATCTTCTAGATAAGCCAGAACATCTAGCCTTCTACATAAGCATAAACCTTTAGAGCCTCACGGCTTCATTAGTTTCAATAGATTTTCTAAAACTACTAAATATAATAAATAGAACCAAATTTCATTATTTCGGCATATCAGGCAGCTTCCATCCCTCGCGGTAGGTGTGCTTGATAAGTTCCTGTGACAGCTGAATAGCGTTAACAGGCTCGGTCCAAGTCTTGTTGAATGAGGGGTGACCATTGTGAATGGTGAAGCCGTCCTTGATACAAGTTCTTACGGTTTCGTGCTCGCCAATGTTGGTGAAGCGCATGTTTTCGCCATCCCACTCGAGCACCTTGTTCAGAGCCTGCAGACGTACTGCCAATACACCCATTACAACCATTTCGTTGAAGGGGCCAGCCTCTGAGAAGTCAGAGTTACACATCGTGCGGTTCTTCGGGTTCTCTTTACAAGCGCGTACCCAGTCCATCTCATGGCTACCTTTCACGCGGCGAGCCACCTGAGGAGCGTTAGGCTTGCGGCCAGACAGCAACCAGGGTTCGTTGCCGTAGCAACCGCAGATAAGGGTATCTTTTGTACCGTGGAAGATGGTAAGACCACCACCGCTCTGCATGAGCTGCTTGCCTTGGGGGAAGCCAGCAGGACGGTCGGGCATCAAGCCACCATCGTACCAGTGAATTTCTACCTCAGGCATAGCCACCTTAGGCATATTTTCGCGAGCAGGGAAGGTAAGCTTCACGTGCTGAGCCTGCGGAGCGCAAGCGTTCAGCAGCAGGGTAGAAGAACCCTCAACCTTTGTAGGATACAGCAGGTTCAGTGCCTTAAACGGCTGGTGCATGATGTGGCAAGCCATATCACCCAGAGCGCCTGTACCATAATCCCACCATCCGCGCCAGTTCCAGGGCTGGTAAACGTTGCTGTAGGGGTTCAGCTTAGCGGGGCCAGTGAAGAGATCCCAGTTCAGGTTTTCGGGAATGGGGTCTTCCTTCTCAGGGCTGTTCAAGCCTTGTGGCCAGATGGGGCGGTCGGTAGCGCAGTCAACGCGTGTTACCTCACCAATCTCACCGTTCCAAATCCAGTCGCACACGGTCTGTGTACCGTCGCCAGAAGCACCCTGGTTACCCATCTGAGTAACAACGCCAGTGCTGGCAGCCAGTTTGGTAAGTAAGCGTGATTCGTAAACAGAGTGTGTAAGTGGTTTCTGGCAGTAAACGTGTTTGCCGTGCAGCATGGCCTCGGCTGTTATAATTGCGTGTGTGTGGTCGGCGGTTGCGATAATAACGCCATCGATGCTCTTCATCAGTTTGGCGTCGTCAAACATCTTGCGATAGTCCCAGAAACGGGCAGCTTTGGGGAATTCGTCAAATACCCCTTTCGCATAATCCCAGTTAACGTCGCACAGTGCCACGAGGTTTTCAGTGCCCTTAACAGCATTGATATTTGAATGGCCGATGCCACCAATACCAATAGCAGCGATATTCATCTTGTCATTAGGCGAGATGTGTCCAAAACTCTTGCCCAATACTGAGCTAGGGGCAATGGTGAAGCCTGCTACTGCAGCGGCTCCCGACTTTAGAAAAGTACGTCTTGAAATGTTTGCCATAATAGTAACGGTTTTGTTATTGTTAATAATAGGTGTTTGTTTTTTGGTTCTTATCTTTGCGTCAGCAAGCCATAGCCGTTTGTCATGTGCTTGCGGCGCTCGCGTATCTGTTCCAGCGTGCGCAGGTTGCCTATGGCGGGCAAGGTATGCTTCTTAGCGTTCTCAAGGAAGTGGCTGGCATATTCAGAGGCGATGGCCGAGTCGCGCATAGAGGGCAGACGTGGGTCGAGGTGCCCATTTTCAATGCTGTCGGCAAAGCGGTCAACCAGCACGTCGATGTTTTTGCCGCCGAAGGGACGCTCAATGCGTAAGGTGCGTGTTACGCCGTGCAGCTCTACCACAGCCGTTTTAAAGTCGTGGCTCATGCGCACGATGCCCTTGGTGCCGATGAGGTCGATGTACGAGTTGTGTGTCTGGTCTTTTGACATCTGTCCGTACACAAAGCCCTGTGTGATGTCAAACACGATACCGTTTTCAAATGTGCCATGACATTGCAACCACCACGGCTCTTTATAGCTCCACATGCGCAAGCCCTGTGCGTGCCAGGTAGCATACTCGCTACGTGCATACCAGCGGGCAATGTCAACATAGTGCATACCGCAGTCGTGGAAACAGGGACCTTCATATTCGTGACCTTCGCCTGGTGCCAAGCCTGGTGTCATGTGGCATACACGAATGATGGCCAGTTCGCCCAGCTCACCTTCGTCGATGAAGCGACGCATAGCCTCGTGATACCACGAGTTGCGCAGATAAAGGTTCACGGTTGAGAGCACATCCGACTTCTCGGTGGCGTCTACCACCTGCCATTCGCGTTCTACGGTGTCGGCGATGGGTTTCTCTGATATAATATGTTTGCCTTGTTTTACAGCCTTTTCAATTTGTTCTTTACGTAGGTTAGCCAAGGTGCAGAGCGCCACCACCTGAACTTTGGGGTCGTTGAAGACAATATCTTCGTCGGCCACGATCGTAGCCTGTGGCACTTGTTTGGCCGCATATTGGCGAGCCTCTTCACACACGTCACATATATAGGTAACGTCGTAGCGTCCGTTCTTCAGCAGCTGTGTGAGATATTTGTTTCCCATTCTGCCGAATCCGATGATGCCTACCTTAATTTTTTTTGTGTTAACCATACGTAGATGTTTTTAGTTATCGACACTTCTCTTTAGGTGTTGCTTTAGGCGTCGGCCTATCGATATATGCCAGTCAATTTTTTAATTTAAAATGGGTTTGTTTAAAATTAATAATCTTGCGGTTTTCGATGTTGCAAAATTATAAAATATCGTACAAGGTTTTACACATTTCGCTAAATGTATTACTTGTATCAGGTTTATATTTTCGTAACTACTTGTAGGTTAACGCCTTACCAAAAGGCCATGTATTATAATGTATTAACTGAAAAAGGTGATACAGAAGCCCTCTATGGCCTATGAAAAGTCCATTATGAGGGTCTCAAAGTCGTCATTGCTCACGCAAGAGCGGTTTTTTGCCCTTGTTTTGTAAGTGTTGACAGTGTGTACCGAATAGCCCAGATAGCGGGCTATGCGTTCGCTCTCTTTAATGCCCATACGTATGAGAGCGAAGATACGCATCTCGCTGGTGAGCGTTCCTTGCTCATGCGGATAGCGACGGTTGGCCTCGTCGAACAGCGTGTTATACTGCTCAACAAAGTTGGGGAAGAGGGCGAGGAAAGTGTTGTCGAAATTGCGGAACATGGTCTTGCGTTCAACGTCAAGCACCTCAAAGCTGGTAATTTTGCCTATTTCGCTATAATTGCGCATCAGCACAGCCTTGTTCACCTTATTAAAGATATGTTCCAGCGTATCGATATGTTCAGAGGCATCGTACAGCGTACGGCCAATATATTTGTTCTTTACCTTGTTGGCCTCTGTTAGGCGCTCGTTGGCCTCGTTCAGCTTCTCCATGTGCTGAGCGTTTAGCTGTTGTGCTTCCTTTAGTTTACGGTTTATCTTGCGCGAGTAGAGATACACGGCAGCCAAAGCCACAATAATGAGGGCGAGACAAGTTAATAAGACGAAGTAAATGTTGCGCTGTCGCTTCACCATGTTCAGGTGCGTGTCTTCTACCGAAGGCAGAATTGTAGAGAGGGTGATCAGTCGGCGTGGCGCATTGTACGAATTGATAAATTCGAGCGCCTTACGCACATACTGGCTGGCCTTAGCATCGTCGTAATGCTGTATGGCCTGCGATACGTTGTAGAGCGATGTTATTTCCATAGTGGCCGACTCGTTATCCATGATGGCCGACTTGATGAAGCATATAATCGACATCTCTTCGTCGCCTTTTCTATGATAGGCCCAGGCTTGCGTAAAATAATAGCCAGCCCTTATATGTTTATCTTTTTCAAAAGCCAAGGCTTTGTTGACGTAGGCTATCACGCGGTCGTCGTCGCCCGTTTTCTCTATTTGAGATACATTATACCGATACCAATCGGAGGTATTGGGCTTTACGTTAGCCACCAACGAGTCGATATATTGGTTCGACATTTGCGAATATTTATTTTTACGCGATTTGCATTTAAAAAAGGTGTAGCTACGTTCTGACCATAGCCTGTGCATGGTTTTAAAATACTCTATCTTCAGCCATTGCGGCATATAGTTGCTGTCTAAGTCGGCCACCTCTTGAAAGGCTTGCACGTTGTCGCCCACCATAGCGAAGATAAAGGCAAGGTTACACTTGGCCAAAGCCATAAATTGGTTGTTGTTCATCTGCTGGGCCACTTCATAGCTTTTAGTGGCATAGACGTAGGCCGAGTCGGCATTATAATATTGATAAGCCTGATAAATGCGGTGGTACACCTCGAAGCGTGTGCCTAAGGTTTCACGGCCTGTCACCAGCTTTTTAAGGTCTTTTATCTGTGCTTCATGTTCAGCTTTATACACGGGTGATAGTTCCAAACTGCGGTCAAGTTTGGCTATCCATTGTTTTATATTTTTGCTAAGGGCGTTAGCTTGTAACGCGAAGCATAGTAATAGTAGAACAGCAATTGAGTGTTTATAGTGTAACATGTAAGAAAGGTTTGCATTTAGTTAGATGCAAAGTTAAACATTTTTTTGTATTGAGCCATATCAATTGCGGATAAAAAAATAACAAAAAAAATACCGTATAGTTACAGATTTATGGTTGAATGAAACAAAATAATCAATAAAAAGAACAATATTTAGGCTCAAATTATATTATTGTGTATATTCCGCGCTTCGCGCGTTAGGGAAGAACATTAATTATCATTAATTGAACATAACTCCGCGAAGCGCCTGAGCACCTAAGGAGCGCAAGAATGTTAAAACCCAGCAAGCAATGCAACGCATTGCGAGCACAAAACATATACACAATAATATAATTTGAGCCTAAATATTGTTCTTGTGGTTCCTATGTTGTTCAGCGTTGTATCTTTAAGCCACAACCGCTGATGTTATACGATGTGTGTGAAGCGAGGGTAGGGGGCGCGTTACGCTTCCTTCTTGTCGAGCACCTCGTAGCGCGAGTGTTTCGACACATATTCGGGCACGATGTCTTTCATCTTCTTCACCGTGGCCATATCGTCATATTTGCCAGCTATGTCGCACAAGTCTTCAATGTCGCGCTCGGCGTCTTCATATTCATAGTTGCGCACCATGGCAATGCGTATCTTCTTATGGAACGAGGGCTTGGTGTTTTCGTTCTCGTTCAGCACCTCTTCATACAGCTTCTCGCCCTCACGCAGGCCCGTATACTTAATCTCTACGTTGGTGGCGCCGCTGAGCTGTATCATGCGGCGTGCCAGGTCGGCAATGCGCACAGGCTCGCCCATATCAAAGACAAATATCTCGCCACCCTTACCATGTGTGCCAGCTTCGAGCACCAGCTTACAAGCTTCGGGTATAAGCATGAAGAAGCGAATAATCTTAGGATGCGTAACGGTGAGCGGACCTCCAGCCTCCAGCTGCTTACGGAAGAGGGGGATAACGCTGCCGTTTGAGCCTAACACGTTACCAAAGCGTGTGGTAACAAACTGTGTTACGCCCTGCACCTTACCGTCTTTAATGGCCTTGTCGAGGCTCTGCACATAAATCTCGCAGATACGTTTCGAGCAGCCCATCACGTTGGTGGGGTTCACGGCCTTATCGGTAGAAATCATCACAAACTTCTTTACGCCATACTTCACGCTGAGGTCGGCAATAACCTTTGTTCCCCACACGTTGTTCTGTATGCTCTCGCTGGGGTTATCCTCCATCATGGGCACATGCTTGTAGGCAGCAGCGTGGAACACGTAGTCGGGGCGGAAGGTAGAGAAGATGCTCTCCATGCGGTCTTGCTTGCAGATGCTGGTC
The DNA here is from genome assembly GCA_934230965.1 of uncultured Prevotella sp. Classification (GTDB taxonomy): domain Bacteria; phylum Bacteroidota; class Bacteroidia; order Bacteroidales; family Bacteroidaceae; genus Prevotella. Next base: position 4,292 of record CAKQFW010000027.1, on the reverse strand, counting down.
ACCACGGTCTCGGCCTTGATGTCGGGATATTGGTTCTTCATCATCAAGCGAATGTCGTGCTGGGGTGTCTCGGCCTGGTCGATAAGCATCATCTCGGCGGGTTTGTAGATGGCTATCTGTCTTACCATCTCTGAGCCGATAGAGCCTGCCGAGCCGGTGATAAGCACCTTCTTACCCGACAGCAAGGCGCCCACCTTCTCCATATCAACCTGTATCTCGTCGCGAGGCAGCAGGTCTTCAATCTTCACCTCGCGCATCTGTATGCTCTTGTTCTCGCTGGCGTGCTGCGACCACTCTTCAACATCTTGTGCGATAAAAATCTTTACGCCAGCATTGATAAAGAGGTCTTGCAGCTGGCGGTTCTTCACAAACAGGTCGTGCTTCAAGGGGCTCACCATCACACACTTAATGTCGTTATCGCGAATGATGGCGGCCAAATCTTCCTGGGTAGAGTAGATGCGCTTGCCCATAAGGCGCTCACTGTAGTGGGGCTTGCTATCGCCAATGTATCCGTCGATGATGTATCGCACGGGCTTGGTGTTGCGGCAGTTGTTGGTAATAGCAATGGCACCAGCGTGTGTGCCGTAAATCAGGGTGTGCTGAGCCGTTTTGCCTACCAGCGCACTCTCGTACAGCAACTTAATAAAGATGCGCGTCAAGCACATCAGCAGCGCTGTACCAAAATACATGATAAACAGCATGCGGAAGGTGAACGAGTAGAAGTGGGTAGCCAAGAAGCTATCAGGGGCGCTATGTCGCACAATGCTGTTGGCAAGAACCGCCATCACTAAGCCAAACATATTGGCGTAGCATACACGTAGGAGGTCGACAAACTGCGAATAGCGCAAGATGCCGCTATAGGTATGAAAGAGGCGGAAACCTATAACATTGAAAAAACAAAATACGATGAACGAGTGTAATAAAAGAGGCCATTCGCTCAACAACTCGGTGAGCGGATGCCGAAGCCACATGATAAACAGCCCGCCAAAGAAGCAGGTTAATGTATCAAAAATTACGATGCACCAGTAGGGCAGTGCATTACGTCCAAAATACCAGTTAAAGAAATCTCTCATCAACTTCATAAGTGATAGCGCTTTTTCGTTCAGTACTATAATCAAAGATGGTTGTTATTTTAGAACGTTTTCGTTGAGCCAGATGAGCAGAGCCAAGCTTGCTTGAGCTTTGCCATGGCGAGAAAACGTGCCATGAAATGGAACCTTCTTCTTTTTTGTTCTCTTGCTTGCAAGACTACCCCACACTTAGCATGTAGCCATTTTTTTACTCTTTTTATCATAGTCTGTCTTTGTATAGTTATGTATGTGTTGTGGGTATGTAGGGTGCACAGCCATTTAACAAGCCATTGGCGCAAAGATAACAATAATGTTTGTAAAAAAGGGGGGATGAACCAACTTTTTTTTCACCCCCCCGTTTTTTTTGATTTTTAACAATAAAGTTGACAAGTTCTTGCTTGGGCAAGCGGCAAAGCCGAGCGGACGAGATACGAGCAGACAAGAAGAATAGCTCTTAAAAAGCGCGCTGCAAACGCTTGCCACCCTTTGTTACCACAATGCCTTTATAGGTGTGGTCTACCTTCTGGCCCATCAGGTTATAGCGGAGGTCAGAAGAGGGGTTATCCTTAGCAGCCACACTCACATTTTTAATGATGGTAGGGGTGCCTAAGGTAGCAAACAGGTCGTCGTTCAGATACTGGCAGTTCTTACTAAACCAGTTTTTTACATCTAAGGCCTCCTCTTCAAGGTTGGTGTTCAGGTGCAATGGGCCTCTCGGACCAAGGCTGTCGTTCCAGCGGTCGTGCTCACGTTTCCAAGCACCAGCCTGTGTGATACGCTGCACAAAGTCGTCGACACGACGGTTGAAGCCTGGTGTCGACAACACGTTTTCTCGGCACAATTCGCGCCAGCGGTCGGCCACACGGTTACGATAATCGTTCACATTCAGGTTCCAAAGGCGCTCAAACAGCTTCACCTGCATCAGCTTCAAATGCGTAGCCTCATGTTCATAATAGGTGCCATTCCAAGATGCGCTCAAGGAACGGTCAAGGTCCCAGGGTGTCACCATAACCCGTTGCTCATCGTTAATGTTTACAATGCTGAGAAACGAGTTCTTCATTGTGTTGTCGAGCAAACCTGTTGCCAAGATAAACACATGATAGTCGATAAGGTTTTGCATATATACGTGGTCGTCGAGGGTGCTAACAAACTCGTCGTCGGTGGTCTTGGCACAGAAGTCGATAAACGCCTTCAGCGGAGCGTAAGCCGCCTCTGAGGGATATTCGTCAGGATAGTCGAGTTCCCAGCCGTTCCATTTCACGGTGTCGGTGCGCGCATTATTATTATAACCTCTCAAGAAGATGGCGTCACACCACTCTTCACCCTTATACATCACACCGTTGATGGTTACCGTTTCGTCATCTTTCACCTTCGGTTTCTTTATGCCTAACAGCTTGCGGTTCACCTTATCGCTAAAGCAGTACAGGCCGTGATATTTACCATTGATAAACAGCTCTACATGCAGTCCTTTGGTGCCGTTACGGTTCTCATAATCGGTGGCATAGGGAGTAGTAGACATATCGTTCCATATATCAAAGTTTAGGCGGTTGCGCATGCGCACCAGGTCTATGGCCATGGCATCCAGTATCCAAGCATCGTCTTTGCGTATGCCAAACATTTCGGCATCAAGACTCTTGCCTTTCTCGTTGAGCAACTTTACGGCAAACGACTTCTTGTCGTAGCCCATCGCACTGCTGCCCCTGTATTTCACCTTGCAGTAAAGTGTTGTGTCTTCTACGCCAAAGGTGCGTTTCTGAACATCTACCACGCGCAAGGTGGCGTTACTATATACGGGCTTCGTCACCTTATCTATATCTACGGTGAGGTTGAGGATGGGTAACGACTGCTCGTTAAGCTGAGTACGAAGGGTTTCAAATTCAGAAGGTTGGGCCACATCGGGCACCACCTCGTCAGTAGTTTCGCCATTGGTCTGTGCACTGGCTATAGTGACCATGAACGCAAAGGTGGCGAAGCAGACAACACGTAATGTCTGTGTAAAAATATTCATAAACTTGCTTTATATTGATAAATAAGTTTTCTATTCTTAATGAGAGATAGTCTTTTCATTAAGTTTTGTGCCTGCAAAGATAGTGCAAATCGAAGACAATACAAAATAAGCTCGCTTATTTTTATTGTTGAGATGCCGCCTATCTTATTTAAAGATAGTGCAAATCGAAGACAATACAAAATAAGCTTGCTTATTTTTATTGTTGAGATGCCGCCTATCTTATTTAAAGATAGTGTAAAAAACCGATTAAGCGAAGCAAAAACTAATTTATTCGTTTTTGTGAGCGTGAGGTTTTTATTAAAATCGAAGACAATACAAAATATTGTTATGCTATTTTATGCAAAAAGGGCTGCTCACAGGTTTGTGAGCAGCCCTTCAAAGGGTTATCTTGTGGCATCACACGGGGGTGATGCCGTCAAGCAATCAAGCGATTAGAGCTGAGGACCAGCAGCAACGAGAGCCTTACCAGCTTCGTTGTTGGTGTACTTAGCAAAGTTCTTGATGAAGCGAGCAGCGAGGTCCTTAGCCTTCTCCTCCCACTGAGCAGCCTCAGCGTAGGTGTCGCGGGGATCAAGAATTTCAGTAGCAACGCCAGGAAGCTCTGTGGGCACCTTGAAGTCGAATGTCGGGATCTGCTTTGTAGGAGCCTTGTCGATGTCGCCGCTCAGGATAGCGTCAATGATACCACGGGTGTCGCGGATAGAAATACGCTTGCCAGTGCCGTTCCAGCCAGTGTTTACGAGGTAAGCCTTAGCGTTGTTCATCTTCATCTTCTTAACCAGCTCCTGTGCATACTTGGTAGGATGCAGCTCGAGGAATGCCTGGCCGAAGCAAGCTGAGAAGGTAGGAGTGGGTTCTGTGATGCCACGCTCTGTACCAGCGAGCTTAGCGGTGAAGCCTGAGAGGAAGTAGTACTGAGTCTGCTCGGGAGTCAGGATAGAAACGGGAGGCAGCACGCCGAAAGCGTCGGCTGACAGGAAGATAACCTGCTTAGCAGCGGGTGCTGAAGAACCCGGCTTGATGTTGTTGATGTGGTAGATAGGATAAGAAACACGAGTGTTCTCGGTAACGCTCTTATCAGCGAAGTCGATCTTGCCGTTAGCATCAACAGTTACGTTCTCGAGGAGAGCGTCGCGACGGATAGCGTTGTAGATATCGGGCTCTGACTCCTTGTCGAGGTTGATAACCTTAGCGTAGCAGCCACCCTCGAAGTT
>CAKQFW010000026.1 GCA_934230965.1 uncultured Prevotella sp. | reverse complement strand
ATCCATAAAATGTCGTGGTTGCCCCATTGTATGTCCCAGCTATGATACTTTGCCAGCGTGTCGAGAATGATGTGTGCACCCGAGCCACGATCGTAGATGTCGCCCAAGATGTGCAGCTGGTCAATTGATAGCCGTTGTATCACGTTACAAATGGCAATGATAAAGTCGTCGGCGCGGCCCGTAGAGATGATGCTGTCAATGATGCCGTTAACGTACGCCGTTTTATTTACGTCGTCAGTGCGTTCATGCAGTAGCTCTTGTATGATGTAGCTGAAGTCGGCAGGTAACGACTTGCGCACCTTCGAGCGGGTATATTTGCTCGATACCAGTCGGCAGATAGAAACCAAATAGTGAATGGTAATGTGGTACCAGTCGTTAATGTCTGGTTCTGAGGCCTTTACCAGTTCAAGCTTTTCATCGGGATAATATATCAATGTACACAATTCGCGTTGTTCCGACTCTCGCAAGGTGTTGCCAAACAAGTCGTTCACCTTTCGGCGAATGTTACCTGAAGCGTTTTTCAGTACATGTCTAAAAGCTTCGTGTTCGCCATGCACATCGGCCAAGAAATGCTCGGTACCTTTGGGCAAATTAAGAATGGCCTGTAAGTTGATAATCTCTGTACTGGCTTCGGCAATCGATGGAAACGATTGCGACAGCAGCTTTAGATATTTTACATCGGGTGTTGTTCTTTCCATGTTATTGGGGTTTTGTGGGGTTAGGTCGTTTGCGTGATAAGTATATTTCGTGTGTACGGCCAGTGCCATCATATTATTTTAAAGTTTGTTTACTGTGATTATTTTCAATGGCTTCTTGCCCCGTTTGATGGGCATAAAGCCTTCTGTTAGCAATGCTTCTTCTTCAAGTAAAGCCAACAGCTCTTCAGTGAATGTTTTTATACCCAACTTAGGCAATAGCGCTGCCAAGAGGTCTTCATCATAGTCGGTGCTGATGAGCAGATTAGCTGTCTCCTCTAAACGTTTGGCTGTTAACAGTCCGCGTTTGTTTAGATATCTGCCATACAATAGCTGCTTGCAAACCTTGTGCACCTCATTGGCGGCATCAACCTTTGCCGAAGCCATCTTCTTTTCTATTGCCTCTTGCACAGCTTGTTCATGTTTCGACAGGGTGGCGCTATACAGTTGTATCAGCTCGTTTGTCATCTCTTTGAACGACGTCGCCCCCGTAACCGCAGCATTGGCAATGATGGAAACTTGAAGGTCGGGCATTGATGTTTGCAAGGCAGCAGCCTCAGTTTCGCCTATCGCGTGTACGGCAGTAGCCCGCTTAAGCACTTGCTTCTTCAACATGCGCCCCTTCTTTTGTTTCAGTTCGGCGCTCTTCTGTGTATACGTCGACAGAGCGTTGCACACCGTTAGCACTGTAGGTATTTGTAGGTCGTGATAGCGGTCGAGCAAGTGGTGTGTCTTCCAGTCGAACTGGCCAAACAGGTGCACAATGTCAGGGTTCTCGTTGCCTATATGGTGTGCTGCGTCTTGGTTTAGCATGCCACGTAACCCTTCCACCATGTCAAGATATGCTTGGCATGAAGGGCCTTCGGTAGTGAAAACGATGCTTATATTCATATAATAGGGGCTTATTACTGATAACTATGTAACGCTTGCTTACTGCCTAAGCAGAACATTATCTACAGCCAGAACAGAGTTTTATTTACTACAAGAACAGAGCTTTATTTACTGCTTGAGCAGAGCTTATAGCTTATGACTCGAGAATACGTGCTTATCGGCATAAGCATAGCGTATGCGGTAGATGAGGCTATGCCAAAAGCCGCGAAGCTCGTAGGGAACAGCTCGCCATGCCGATAGCTGCGTGTCGAAGCGTTTAAACATCTTATTGGCAATGATAGTGCGAGCCACCAGTGTGCCGATAAAGGCCACACAGGCAGCAGCCAGCATAATCCAGTTGTGCGTGAGGGCTGCCCATACGCCGAAAGCTATATCGACAATATAGTTGGCATGCAGACAAAATGTGTCGAACATGTGCAGAGCCCTGTAGCGGTTGATGCCTCGCAGAGAGCCACGATAGTTGATGAAGCCAATCTTTTCAATGCGCCAAGCATTCTTGCTGGGTGCATCTTCTTGCATCCATGCGTCGGGGCATGTTATCACGGCAGCATTACCTTTTTGGGCATATTTGTTTACGATAAAGTCGTATTCGCCCTGAATAAACTGTAAGTTGCCACGATAGCCATCGTTGTTGATGAAGAGGTCGCGGCGAAACATCACATTGCCCGCATTGGCACAAAAGGCCGTGCCTTTATACGCCATGCGTAGGTAGTAGGCTTGTTCGCGCAGTCGCTCAAAACGATAGAAGGGTTTGGCCTCGGCCTCATAGTTTGAATAGCCCAACACCAGGTCTTTATCATCGCTGCATCCTGTAGCCATGGCCTTGAGCCAATGGTCAGACGTGGGTGTGTATCTTGAGTCGGTAATAATAACCCACTCGTTGTGAGCCGCTTTAGCGCCAATGGTCATGGCCAACTTACCTCGGCTCATGAACAGCGAACGCTGTGGCACAAAGGTGGTGTAGAGCGCTGCGTTAGCTTGATAGCGTTTCAGCACATCTTCGGTTTCTGAGTCGCGATGCCCTGCCACCACAATCACTTCAAAGCCAGGCTTATAGTGTTGTGAGAGGATGGCCGACAGGTGGTTATCCATTTGTTCGGCTGTGCCATTCGACACTACCACCACCGATAGGCGTGGCCCTACATTGGCCTCATTGTCAGTGTTTTCGGCATCAGTGTTCTCGTCATCGCAAGGCATGTCATTATGCCCTGGGCGAAGACGGAAGAAAGGGTTTGCCACCAATGTTGTGATGATGGCCGAAATAATCAGTATTGTTGATACAATGACAGTTAAATTATCTACAATCATAAATCTTCAGTTACATAGCCTTTGGGCAGTTGGCGACAGTTATATTGGCTTGCCATTATTTCGCCATAGGCTCCTGCCGACCGTAGCGCAATCAGGTCGCCGCGATGGCATTTATTGATTTCAATGCTTTTGGCAAACACGTCGCTCGACTCGCAGATAGGTCCCACCACGTCATACACCTCGCAAGGTTCGTTGCTGCTGATGTTTTCAATCTTGTGGGTAGCCTGATAGAGTGCTGGGCGAATGAGGTCGGTCATGCCCGCATCAACGATAGCAAACTGTTTGCATGTGCCTTGTTTGACGTATAGCGTGCGTGTGATGAGCGCGCCACATTGTCCTACCACGGCACGTCCCAGCTCGAAGTGCAGTTGTTGTCCTTCGCGCAGAACGAGGTGCTGTGCATAGGTGTCAAAATATTCTTTGAAGTCGGGAATGGGTTGCCCGTTGGGGTCGTCATAGCTGATGCCCAGTCCGCCACCTACATTAATGTTTGCAATGTTAATGTCGAGCTGGTCCATTTCGTCTTGTATCTCGTTGATACGATGGCACAACGCTTCAAAGTCAGACATGTCGAGAATTTGCGAACCGATATGAAAGTGTAGGCCGATGAATTGTATGTTCTTCATCTTCTTGGCCTTGACAATGGTGGGCACCATGTCTTGCATGGCAATGCCAAACTTGTTTTCGGCCAGCCCCGTGGTGATGTTGGCATGTGTGTGTGCACCCACGTTGGGGTTGATGCGCAGCGCCACGCGTGCCACCTTGCCTTTAGCTTCGGCCAGCTCGTTGATGACCTCCAGTTCGGCCACACTTTCAACGTTAAAGCAGCTGATGCCCGCATCCAGTCCGAGGTTTATTTCCCAATCGCTTTTTCCTACGCCAGCATATACAATATCTTCTGCCTTAAATCCTGCATCCAGTGCCGCCTTTATCTCACCGCCGCTCACGCAGTCGGCGCCCAGGCCCGCCTGTTGTATGATGTTCAGAATTTTAGCGTTGGCATTTGCCTTTACAGCATAATGCACATGATAGTTGCTATGTTTGGCTGTCTCAGCGTTGATAGCTTGCAAAGTGTCGTTTAACAACTTCGTGTCATAATAGTAGAAGGGTGTTTGCAAACCTTTGAATTGCTCTATAGGGAAATGTCCTTTCATCGTCTTTCTATCGTTTTTAAATCTCTCTCTCTTTGTTTTCCTTATTCTTATTTAAACAGCACGTTGCTCAAGTTTTGCAAAGCCTTCTGCTTGTCGGCCTCTCTGATGAGGAACGAGATGTTATAGTTTGAGCCGCCATACGAGATCATGCGCACGGGTATGTCTTTCATTGCCTCAAGCACCAGGGTTTCAAAGCCCAGATTGCTCCAGTCAAGATCGCCCACCACGCACACAATGCACATATCTTCGTCTACCGTTACTGTGCCATACTTCTTCAGTTCGTCGACGATAGCGTTCAGATGCTCAACATTGTCAATGCTCATAGATACGCCCACCTCGCTGGTAGCTATCATGTCGATGGGTGTTTGGTAGCTCTCAAATATTTCAAACACCTTGCGCAAGAAGCCTGTAGCCAGCAACATACGGCTCGACTTAATCTTGATAGCAGTGATGTTGTCTTTAGCAGCCACAGCCTTTATTTTGCCTTTAATGAGCTTGTTGTTGATGATGGTGCCATGGGCCTGAGGGTCCATGGTGTTCTTCAAACGTACGGGTATGCTCGAATATTTGGCGGGCTGCACACAGGTGGGGTGCAAGATTTTTGCGCCAAAGTAGGCCAGCTCGGCAGCCTCTTCAAAGTTTAGCTGACTAATAGCATCGGTGCCTTCAACAAAGCGTGGGTCGTTGTTGTGCATACCGTCAATGTCGGTCCATATCTGTATCTCTTCGGCTTGCAGCGCCACACCTATGAGCGATGCTGTGAAGTCGCTACCGCCACGCAGCAGGTTGTCGGTTTCGCCGTATGCGTTACGGCAGATAAAGCCCTGTGTGAGGTATATCTGGTAGCCCTCGTTGTCGGCCATAATGTGGGTAAGCTTCTCTTTGATATACTGTGCGTCGGGCTCCGAGTTTTTGTCGGTGCGCATAAAGTCGAGCGCCGATACCAAGATAGCCTTGATGCCTATCTCTTCAAGATAGTTGAGCATCATGTTGGTGCTCATAATCTCGCCCTGTGCCACGATGCTTTTCTCTTCAAAACTGGTGAAGATATCTTTGGTGAACGAGCGTATATAAGCAAACTCACTTTGCAAGAAGGTGATGGTTTTCTGCTTATACTCGTCGGTGGTAAACAGCTCTTCTACGTGCTGCATATACTTTTTTTCAAGGTTGTTGATAATCTCGTTAGCGCCGTCAGAGTTTTTCTTATACAGATAGTTTGAAATTTCCAACAGCGTGTTGGTCGTACCTGACATTGCCGACAATACGACAAAAGTAGGCTCACCTGATTGAGTGATGAGCGAGGCCACATGCTTGATGTTTTCGGGAGAGCCGACCGATGTGCCTCCAAATTTCATTACTTTCATGTCTATCTTTATTTATAGGTTGCTATTAATGATGTTTCTATTTATTGTATAATGTGTAGCGATAGGGCCGAAGTGGCTTATGTTTAGCCGTTCACCTTTTGCAGTTCTCCCTTCTCGCAGCGATACACGATGCCAGGGTGCTTGTCGACGATGGGCAGATTGTGTGTCGACATTACCACGGCCGTGCCTGAGGTGGTGATGTCGTGCAGCAGACTAACAATCTTGTCGGCAGTCTCAGGGTCGAGGTTGCCGGTGGGCTCATCGGCAATAATCATCTTCGGTGTGTTTAGCAGGGCGCGAGCTATGGCAATGCGTTGCTGTTCGCCCCCTGATAGCTCGTGTGGGCGTTTGTCTTTCTTGTCTTGCATGCCCACCTTTTCCAGCACCTCGGTTATGCGATTATCAATGTCGTTGTTGTTCTTCCATCCTGTCGATTTCAGCACAAACCTAAGGTTGCTGTACACCGTGCGGTCGTGCAGCAACTGAAAATCTTGGAAGATGATGCCCATCTCGCGGCGCAGCGCAGGTATCTCTTTGCGCTTTATGTGTATGAGGTCTCGCTCCAGCACCTCGGCTTTTTCGGCCTCGTCGCTGTAGATGTCGAGCTCGCAATACAGTGTTTTCAGCAGCGAGCTTTTTCCCGAACCCACTTTGCCGATGACGTATACAAACTGTCCTTCATCAATGTTCCAGTCAACGTCTTTCAATATCAGTTCTTCGTCCTGGTAAATATTTACTTTACGATAGTCTACCAACATGTTTGTTATGTGTATTAATGCTTTTTTTGCTTAGTGTTTATGCCAAGAAGGGTTGTGGCGCACCTGAAGCTCTTTGGCTATGTCTTCAATGCGCAAGCCCTTGCTGGTAAGCAGCACGATGAGGTGATAGAACATGTCTGAAGCCTCGTATATCAGGCGCTCGTTGGTGCCATTAGTGGCTTCAATAACTGCCTCCAGAGCCTCTTCGCCCACCTTTTGTGCCATACGGTTCAGTCCGTCTTTAAACAGGCTGGTGGTGTATGAGCCCTCGGGCATCTCTTCGTGACGCTTGTTTATAAAGTCTTGCAGCTCAGTAAGAAACAAAAGCGGATTGGCGGTGTTGTCTTCGCCCCAACAGGTGTCGGTGCCTTTATGGCAAGTGGGCCCTTCGGGGTTAACTTTTACCAACAGCGTGTCGTTATCGCAATCGTTTTGTATGCTAACTAAATGCAGATAATGTCCTGATGTTTCGCCCTTTGTCCACAGGCAGTGTCGTGAGCGCGACCAGAAGGTTACCTTCTTTGTCTCAATGGTTTTTTGATAAGCCTCTTCGTTCATGAAGCCCAACATCAGTACGTTTTTGGTGGTGGCGTCTTGAATGATAGCCGGCACCAGTCCTCCCATTTTTTCAAAATCAATCTGCATCATGTTTTCTTTTCTTGTTGTATTTGTGTGTATATATAATAAGGTGTAAAACCTTTTTATTATGCCTTCTCTCTTACAGCTTTTGCTCTTTCTCCTTTATAGCCTTACGTTTATGCCTTCGTTGGCAAGATAACGTTTCAGGTCGGGTATGGCAATCTGCCCGAAGTGGAACACGCTGGCAGCCAAAGCCGCATCGGCCTTGCCCAGCGTAAACGCTTCTTTAAAGTGCTGCATGGTGCCTGCGCCGCCGCTGGCAATAATGGGTATTGAGAGGCGGTCAGACAGCTGCGCCAGCGCCTCGTTAGCATATCCTTGTTTCACGCCGTCGTGGTCCATGCTGGTAAATAGTATTTCGCCAGCGCCACGGTCGGCCACCTCGCTGGCCCAGTCGAACAGGTTAAGCGGTGTGCGTTCGCGTCCGCCTTTCACATAGCAGTACCATCCGTCTTCGTCCAGTCGGGCATCGATGGCGCACACGCATACCTGTGAGCCAAAGCGTCGGGCAATGTTGTTCACCAACTGTGGGTTTTTGATGGCTGCCGAGTTGATGCTCACCTTGTCGGCGCCCGCCATCAGCAATCGTTCTACATCTTCAATGGCGTTGATGCCGCCCCCCACAGTAAAGGGTATATTTATCTCTTCGGCCACGCGTGTCACCATGTCGGTAAAGGTTTTGCGTCCTTCAAAGCTGGCTGTGATGTCGAGGAAGACGAGCTCATCGGCACCCGCTGCGCTATACATCTTTCCCAGTTCTACAGGGTCGCCCGCCCGTCGTAGGTTTACGAAGTTGGTGCCTTTCACCGTTTCGCCATCCTTCACGTCGAGGCAAGGAATGATGCGTTTTGCCAAGCCTCGTTGGGCCGAGAAGTGTTGTGTTGTTGTCATAGTTGCAATGTTTCAAGATTGATGCGCCCCTCGTAGTAGGCTTTTCCAAACACTACGGCCGGTATGCCCGCCGCGTTCAGCGCCTCAATGTCGGCGTTTGACGATACGCCCCCGCTGGCAATGAGGTGCAGCCCAGAATAGCGCTGCATGATTTGCCGATACAGGTCGATGGCAGGGCCTTCGAGAGTGCCGTCTTTAGATATGTCGGTACACAGCACCTGTGTAACGCCCATGGCGGTGTAGTGGTCAAGAAAGTCGAAGAGGTCGGTACTCGAGTCTTCCTTCCAACCGTTTATCGACACCTTGCCGTTGCGCACATCGGCTCCAAGTATTATTTTGTCGGCACCGTAGGTGGCCAGCCATTGCGCAAAGAGGGTGGGGTGGCTCACGGCTATGCTGCCCACTGTTACCATGTGTGCGCCGTTGCTGAAAGCTTTTTCTATGTCATCGTCGGTCTTGATGCCCCCGCCAAAGTCGATGCGTAGCTGTGTGCTCTCGGCAATGCGCTTCAGCGTGTCAAGGTTTACCACATGCTTCGATTTGGCACCGTCAAGGTCAACCACATGTAGGCGGCGTGCTCCTAGGCGTTCAAACTGTTGCGCCATTTGTGCGGGATTGTCTCCGTAAACGGTCTTTTGGTCATAGTCGCCTTTTGTTAGGCGCACACATTGGCCGTTGATGATGTCGATGGCAGGAATAATTTCTATCATAACTCCAGAAAGTTTTTGATGATTTTTTCGCCCGTGGCTCCGCTCTTCTCAGGGTGAAACTGTGTGGCGTAGAAATTGTCTTTATGCAAGGCAGCGCTGAAGGGCGCTATATAATCGGCCGTGGCGGCAGTAAAGTCGCACAGGGGCACGTAATAGCTGTGTACGAAATACACAAACTCGTCAGGAGCAATGCCTTTAAACAATGCCGACTGGCAATTGTAGATGCTGTTCCAGCCCATAGCTGGCACCTTGTCTTCGTGTCGTTGGGGCACAAAGCGTTTCACGTCGGTGGGAAAGATGCCTATGCAGTCGGTGTCGCCCTCTTCTGAGTGGCGGCACAACAGCTGCTGACCTATGCAGATGCCCAGCACGGGCTGCCGCAGGTTCTTTATCACCTCGTCAAGGCGGTGCGCCTTCAGATATTGCATGGTGGTGGCCGCCTCGCCTTGTCCAGGGAACAATATGTGGTCGGCCTTCATCAGCACTTCGGGGTCGTCGGTGTAGGTGGGCGTCACGCCCAAGCGCTTCAGCGCGTTCACCACCGAGTGTATGTTTCCGGCGTTGTATTTTATGATTGCAACATTCATCTTTTTCTCTCTTGTTTGTGTTGTGATGTTGTTGTCGTAAGTCCACCTCTTGCTGAGGTACAACTTATAGTATGCAAAGATAGTGCAAATCGAACGCAAAAAGTCAAGCTTGCTTGAATGTTTTGCTGAGATGCAGCCTATCTTATGCAAAGATAATGCAAACCGAGAGCAGAGATGCAAGCTTGCTTGCAATCTTTGCCGAGGTGCAGTTTATCTTATGCAAAGATAGTAATTTTCTTCAACAAAGTGTATGTAAAGTGGCGTTTTTTCTCCTACAATGCTATTGTTTGCTTTTAATTTGAATTTTTATGTAAGCAAAATTCGAAAAACTGTAACCGTTGAGGCGTTCTTGATGCCCTCTTAACGGCAATATGGTGCGAGGGGCTATTGGCATGATTGCATATTTATGCAAAAAACTGCATAAATATACAGAAAGGTGTTTTTGATGAATTAACGTATGTTAGCATAAGAAATGTAAAAAATATTACAATCTGTAAGCAGGCAGAGATAGATTGCTTACACTTTTCAAAGTTGATACCTCTCGGTTGAGAAACCCTTGGTTTTACACCCTGAAACCCTTGGTTTCACGTCCTAAAACCCTTGGTTTCGCAACCTGAAACCCATGCTTTCAGACTGTAAAACGATGCCTATCACAAACCGTATACCATACTGTATATTTATGCAGAAAATGCAAGCCCGTTTTCTTCAATATCAACCTGAAATGGTTAAAAAACATTATATCACTTTAAAGTGTAGTTTTTTATATCTACCTTTGCACATAATATATAGTACATATCTTAAATTTTTATACTTAATTGTTGAGAGAGCTTGAACGCTGAGTCGCAAAAATAAAGAGAAAGAGAGAGCGGCTGATTGTTCTTTTTAGCTTGACTAAGTTCTATTTTTTTATTATGAAAAAAAGTTTTATCCTGAGCCTGTTGCTCATGGCTATGGCATTATTGCCTGTGCAAGCCTTCAACGTTACTGTGAACGTTGACGACGCTTCAAAATTAACGTTGTATTTAGGCTCATCGGCCCAGAGTTTGACCAATGGCGACAACGTGCTTGACGTGAAGACGGGCGACCGCCTATACTTTTCGGCCAACACAGGCTTCGTGCTCAAACAGGTTAATAATGGCACCAGTGACGAGTATATCTCTTCGCTCACCAGCTGCAGCGTATACCTTGACGAGAGCAAGCATGCAGGCGCTAAGTGGGTGGTAACCACCGCCACACTTGACGAAGTGCGCACCGCTGTGTGCAAAGTTACAGTCGACGATGCTTCAAAGGTAACGTTAGGCACCTCAAATACTTACGCCAAGCTGAATCTTGTAAACGGTGTAAACAATGTTAAGTTTGTGCCTGGTGTCGAGTCGCCACTGGTGGTTTCGGCCAAAGATAGCAACACCTCATTATATAGCGTAACGAAAAATGGCACATCAGTATCAGCCTCATACGGCTCATACCGCATCGACGTGGTTGATGGCGATGAGATTAACATCGAGGCCAACTATCCCGATATCGATTTTGCTGTGAAATTTAACCTCAGCGAGAAGGCCGACGGCTTTATCACCGAGGTGCTGGTAAACGACGTTCCTGTAACCAATTATCTTGATGACAATTTCAGCGTAAAGGCTGGCTCAAAGGTTACCATTAAGGGCAACACCAACGACTATAAACTTGAGAGCTTCAAGGTAAACGGTAGCGACATCGACTTCTACGGCAGCTACGAATTTATGGTTACTGCTGCCAGCACTGTTAACATTGTAGCCCACAAGTATGGCAACATGACTGCTCATGTAAACATCGACGACGCTTCGCACGTAACCGTATATAAAGGCTACTCATATTATGGCAACAAGGCAGATGTGAAGACTGGCTTGAACGATGTTGAAATTCCTGAGTCGGCTCCCATCCTCTGCATTGCTGCTAACGATGGTTTCCGTTTGGTAAGCGTTACCGATGGCACCACCGAATATACTGACCGCGACGGCTTTAGCGAGGTAAACGTAAAGGCTGTTGATGGCATGAACCTTACGGTTACTACCGCTGCATTGGTGCGCGACAAGAAGGCCGTTGTATATGTTGAAGATGCCGACGCTCCCTCAAGGATGCGTTTCATGCGTAAAGACTACACTCAGCAGAAATTGGCTACAGGCTATAACACCGTCGAGTTTTACGATGGCGACAATCCTTTCAGCACCTCGGTTTATGGCACCACATCTCTTAACGTGTATAAGAACGATGAGCTGGTAACACCTCCTTACGCTGGCGCCCAGACTTACTCGCTCACCCTTGCCGATAACGATGTTGTAAAACTGTTCTTTACCAAGACGCCTGCCCAGGTTGAGGCTACTATCAACGTTGATGGCGATGCTGAGAAACTGAACGTAACAAAAGACCGCATCGTTTCTGTTACCAACTTTGCCAGCGCCCTCTCATGTCTTGAGGGTACAGAGGTGGCTTTCAGCGCTGCCGATGGCTATGCTGTGAAGTCGGTCGACATGAACGGCACCGCAGCAACAGCCGAAACTGATGGCTCATACAAGGTGGTGGTTAACACTAACAGCACCATTAACGTGAAGGTGGCTGTGGCTTCGGGCATTGGCAGCGTTACCACATCGGCACAAAAGGGCGCCGACGTTTATACCGTAGCTGGTGTGCTGGTGCTGAAAAATGCTACACCCAGCCAAATCAACGCACTGGCCAAGGGCCTCTACATTATCAACGGTAAAACCGTGGTGCGCTGATAACCCATAATGGCGATAATTTTTTATTCTATCAATATTTATAACGAATGATTCGAACAATACGATTGTTTATGGGGCTGGCCCTGTGCTTCTTCTCTATCACAGCACAGGCCACTACCCCTGATGACACAAAACTTTACGTTGTGACGAAGGCTGGAGGCGAAAAATCCTTTAACCTGAGCAATGTAAAGAAAATAGTGTTTCAACCCAACGCGTTTACCGTTGTGCAAAAAATGGGTGGCGAGTATCAGTCGGCTTATACCGATGTTGTGAAGTTTTGCTTCGCTCCTCAGGCCACGGGCATCACTAATGTGGCTACAACAAAACTGGCCGCTCGTTACAACAACGGCACGCTCTTCATCGACGGATGGAACGAAGGCAGCACCAACGTTGCGCTGTATGACGTAAGCGGATGCTTGCGCAGTGAGGTAAAGGCTTGGAATGGTGGCGCAATAAGCGTCGGACAGTTGCCCAAGGGCCTCTATCTGATGAGAGTGAAAAACTATTCAATAAAAATCATGGTAAAATAAACATCACACAAGTATATAATGAAATTACGTTTTAACATTATCACACTCGTAGCCGTGTTGCTGTGCAGCATCGCTGCTCAGGCCCAAGAACGCAATGCTAACCGTATGGTTTTTCATAAGGGTGGCAATATCGTAAAAACCTACTCGGTAGACGAGGTTGACAGCATCTGCTTTGATCAGGTATACAATAAAGAGGTAGGCATAAAGGTAAAGAATGTCGACAACTATACCGTAACGGTGTCTTTTACTAAGCCCGACAACTGTCAGTATTATCTGGTGTCGGCCATTCCTGCCAACTCGAAAGAAGACCTCACAAAGTATGTGCTCTCTAACTATAAGGCTAAGTTTACTGCCGACAAAGAATATACGTTTGAGAGCCTGAAGTCGGGCATCGAATATTATATCATGGCACTGCCTATCGACAAGTATGGCTTGTCTACCGTGTTGTCAAAAGAAAAGGTTACCACGCTGGCCTCTAATTATAACGAGCAAGAGTCGCTGTTCTTTGATGTCGACTATTGGGGCGATGCTTATCTGAACGGATATCAGAACTTTGTGATTCGTATGGGCGACTGCCCTCACAATGGCGTTTATCCTCAAGGCAATGGTCGTATCTTCAACTTCAGTATCTATAACAAAAAGGCCGATGGCACTACCAACCCCATGCCGCAGCTGGGCACCTACTCATATTATACTGGCGACACGCCCATTGATATGTGTATGGAATACTCAGAGAGCTACCTGCTGACTTACTCTGACTTTACTGAAGAAAAGTATACTGACAAGACAGTGAAGTACAAAGACGCCACACTGACAATCAACAAAAACGCCGATGGTACCTACACCGTAAAGGCACTGATTGAGCAGGAAGATGGCCAACTGATAGCGCTTAACTATACTGGCAAATGCACCTATCGCGACCGCTCGTTTAAGGGATATACAGGTCCGAACGTTGACAAGGATCTTGAGTTTGAGTGCGACTGGCTCATCCCCTACGACCTTGATGGCACTTGCTTCGAAATTATGGATGGTGGCGACCCCTCTGCCGATGGCGCTTCATGGTACAAACGTAACCGTGTAACCATCTTCTTGGCCGACGACAATGGCTCGCTTCTGCCTCGCACTGGCACCTTCTTCGTAACCGAAAATGGCGCTAACGGCACCGTACGCGCTGGTCTGTGGCAAAACTTCGGTGGCGGTGTTTCGGGTTCTAACGGCACACGCTACGAGTATAATGAAGGCATTGGCGGTATGTCTACCTTCGGCTTTATCACGGGTGGCTCTGTAACCATCAGAAAGAACAATAGCACTGGCGATTATACCATTGCTACCGACTTTGTTACTGATAAGGGCTTCAAGATTAACGCTACATACGTAGGTCCGTTTAAGAGCAATAAGGCCTCGGCAGCCAAGAAACGTGTGGCACGTGTAGCACCCGCTGCTAAGTAAAAAATATTGTTTGCCGCGTTTAAGTCAGCCGTCGCCAAAGGCGGCGAATGTTCATAACCGCTGGCGAAGCAGCTTTCGCTGCGTAGCCTGCGGTAGCTGGTCATAATAAAAGCGTCCTCGAAGAGGGCGAACAACAATTAGATTGCTTAATCTTTTTTTGTTCGCCCTCGTCAAGGACGCTTCTGTTTTTATCTCTATACTCTATTCTGCAGGGTTATTCATGTCTTCAATCAGCCCCATATCTTCAAGCCGCTGCTTCAGTCGGCCGAGCAACGATTTGCCCCAGGTGGGTTTATGCTGATGTTCGTTCTCTGTTCGCACCTCAGGTTCAGGGTCGGGGGCAATCTCAATCTCTATTTCCGGCTCAGGCTTAGGTTCGGGTTCTGGAGTTTGCTCAACTTCAGCAGCGGGTTCTGCAACCGCTGCCTTAGCCTGTTCCAAAAACGTCCAGTTGTCTTTCTTCATTGGCTTATATAGCTTGGCTATTAGGGCCGAATAATATTCGTCTTCATGCGTTCGGTTTTCATCACAATATTGCTTCGACCCAAACTCATCGTCAAAGCCTGTAGCCAAGATTGTTACCTTGGCATCATCTTCCAGCGTGTTGTCGTCCGATACGCCCCATATCACCTCTATATCAGGGTTAAGGGCATCCATAAAGGCGTCTATCTCGTTCATCTCTCTCACATGCAACGTCGACTTTCCGCTGGTGTATATGTTAAACAATATGCGCTTGGCCTTGCTGATGTCGTTGCCGTAGAGTAGGGGCGAGTCGAGGGCATCAACAATAGCTTTCTCCACACGTCGTTCGCCGCTGGCACGTCCCATCGCCATGATGGCGCCACCACCGCTGCGCATGGTCGACTCTACATCTTTAAAGTCGAGGTTGATGTCGCCCTCAATGGTTATCAGTTCTGATATGCTCTTGGTGGCGTTGCACAGTATCTGGTCGGCACGTCGAAACGATTCTTTCACGGTGATGTCTGAGTCGGAGTAGATGTCGCAAATGCGCTCGTTGTTCACAATCAGTATAGCATCCACGTTCTTGCGCATCTCTTCTACGCCCTTTAGCGCCTTGATAATCTTGCGCTTCTTCTCAAAGAAAAACGGTATGGTAACAATGCCTATGGTGAGCAGCCCCATGCTCTTGGCCACGCCTGCTATCACGGGGGCTGCACCTGTGCCAGTGCCACCGCCCATGCCAGCCGTAACAAACACCATCTTGGTGCCATCGCTAAACAGGCGCTTTATCTCTTCAAGATGACTTTGGGCCGCCTTACGGCCCTCTTCAGGGTTGCCGCCAGCTCCCAGGTTGCCAATGGGCAACTTTACGGGCACGGGCGAGGTGGCTAACGACTTGCTGTCGGTGTTGCACACGGCAAAGTTTACGTCTACAATGCCTTCGTTAAACATATTGCGCACGGCATTGCAGCCGCCACCACCCACGCCCACAACCTTTATCAGTCCGTGGGTTTTGTCTTCTACGGGGCCAAAGTCGATGGCAGGCTTATGTGGTGCCTCTGCTGGGGTAGGGGTGTCGGGGCCGAAGTTTATAATGTGATGCTGCTTCGGCTCACTGTGAGCC
>CAKQFW010000025.1 GCA_934230965.1 uncultured Prevotella sp. | reverse complement strand
AGCAAAAATAAAAAGAGCTGGTTGGGACTGCTCTTACCTTGATAAGGTGATGTCATAAAGTAATGCGTCGGCCCTGATAAAGTAATGCGTCGGCCCTGGGAACGGTCGATGCGCATGTTCATATCGACCGTTATGAACACGTGGAACGGTCGATACGAGACAACTTGTTGCTGGGTTTTGCCCGACTTTCTCAAGGGTTTTACCCGACTTTTGCCTTGATATCACATTTATATATCAATGGTTTAGGTTCATCATAGCCATCACATTCCGCGCTTCACGCGTTTGTTAGGAACACACATTACCATAAATTATCCACAAATTAAGCATAAATCATATAGTAGAACGGGGGAAGGGGCTTGTAAAACACGCATAAACATTGAAAAGCGGTGTGTTTTAGAATAATTAACCTCTTAAACCATTGCAATAAGAGATAAAACATATACCTTTGCAAAATAAAATATTTTATTAACAAACCTATCACTACTAAAAGTTATTATAATTGTTTATAAACAGCATATTTTTATAACATGTTGTAAGCAAACAAGCCAAAAAGATACATACATTATAAGATAATACTAACATCTAAAAAAACGATATGAATCAGATTAAAAAACTATTTCCTGCCATTGCCCTCATGGCTACCATGAGCATGGGACAGGTGCCAGCCCTTGCGGCCGACATCAACATCATTCCTATCCCTGTAAAGGTTAGCGAGCAGCGCGGCGAGTTTACACTGCCTCAAAACATCAACATTCAGTATAACACTGAAGAGGGAAAAGCCATTGCTGGCTATCTGGCTGGCAAGCTGAAAACATCAACAGGCTATACCGTAAACGTGGGCAACAAGAAAGGAAATGTTACCATTAGCATCAACCCTAAACTGAAGATGCACGACGAGGGTTACCAGCTGCAAGTAACAGCCAAGGGCGTGAACATCAAGGCCAAAACGGGCAAGGGCGCCTTCTATGGCATGCAAACCTTCTTGCAGCTGCTGCCCGCCGAGGTAGAGAGCGCCACCGTGGTGAAAGACGTAAAATGGGTGGCACAGTGCTGCGACATCGACGACTATCCTCGCTTTGGCTATCGTGGCTTCCACCTCGACCCCTGCCGCCACTTTATCACGGCAGAGAACGTGAAGAAGCAAATTGACCTGATGGCATCGCTGAAGGTAAACACCATGCACTTTCACCTGACCGAAGACCAGGGCTGGCGCATCGAGATAAAGAAATATCCTAAGCTTACCTCTGTAGGCAGCATACGCAAAGAGGGCGACGGTTCTTACTATGGCGGCTTCTACACACAAGAGCAAATTAAAGACATCGTAAGCTATGCCGCCAAGCGCTATATAACCGTGATACCCGAGGTTGACCTGCCAGGCCACATGATGGCTGCCATCTCGGCCTATCCCGAACTGTCGTGCAAGGGCGAACAGTGGTCGCTGCGCACCGTATGGGGCGTTGAAGACATTGTGATGTGCCCAGGCAAGGAACTGATGTTCAACTTCCTCGACGACGTCTTTAAGGAAATGGTGCCACTGTTCCCCGGCAAATACTTCCACATTGGTGGCGACGAGTGTCCCAAGACCAGCTGGAAAACTTGCCCCACCTGCCAGAAGCGCATTGCCGACGAGCATTTGCAAGGCGACGACAAACACACGTCTGAACAAAAGCTGCAAAGCTATGTGATCAAACGCGTTGAGAAGATGCTGGAGAAGTATGGCAAGAGCATCATTGGCTGGGACGAGATATTGGAAGGCGGACTGAGCGAGAACGCTACCGTAATGTCGTGGCGAGGCATTGATGGCGGCATTGAGGCTGCTAAACAGGGCCACGACGTGATTATGACACCAGGTTCAGGCGGTATGTATCTCGACTGGTATCAGGGCGACCCCCGCATCGAGCCTATCACCATTCCCAGCGCTTCTTTCCCCATGTCAAATACCTACGCATTTGACCCCGTGCCTGACGTTATTCGTGAGGCTGGCCTCGGCAAGCATGTTCTGGGTGTGCAGTGCAACAACTGGTCAGAGTATATGTACTCGAACGCTAAGATGGAATATATGATGTATCCGCGCTCGCTGGCACTGGCCGAGGTAGCATGGTCGCCGCTGAGCCGTAAAAACTATACCGACTTCTGCAAACGTCTTGATGCTACCGTGGTGCGTCTCGACCAGCGCCACGTAAACTATCACATACCACTGCCCGAACAGCCCTTTGGCTCGTGCGATAAGGTTATCATTACCAAAGATACCGACCTTACCTTTACCACAACGCGCCCCATGAAGATGGTTTACACACTGGATGGCACCAAACCTACACCCGCATCAACAGTATATACACAGCCCATTAAGGTTACTACCGACTGTGTGCTGAATATTGCCACTGTGCTGCCTTCAGGCAAGATGAGCCGCATCAGAAACATTGTGATCGAGAAGCGTGGCTTTACACCTGCTGTACCTGTGAAAGATGTGAAACCCGGACTGGAGATGAAGCGCATCAAAGGCTATTTTAAGCATGTGCGCGAACTCGACATGGCCGATGGCACATGGGAGAACGCCATCATCAACGGCCTTGAAGAGATAAAAATTAAGCAGGCCGACGATGCACGCACCCTGCGTGGCGAAAACTGCTATGCTGCCATTGCCGAGGGTTACATCAACGTGCCCGAAGATGGTGTTTACTTTGTATCGTCGCGCACCGACCAGGTATGGATTGACAACAAGCTGGTGATTGACAACTCGGGCGAGGTGAAAGGCGTTTCACACCGCGACAACTGTGTAGCACTGGCTAAGGGCTTGCACCCTGTGAAGTATATCTTCATTGCTAACATCACTGGTGGATGGCCCTCATGGTGGAACGAGCAGAACATACAGCTGCGCAAAGATGGCACCGAACAGTTTGTGAACATTGCTAACGACCAGCTGTTCCACTAAGCCACCGATAAGACCTAAACATAAGCAAACCAATAATAAAAATGAACAAAAAACAAATCATGTTTTTTGCTCTCTTGGGCGCCATGGCTTTCAACGGCCATGGCGTGGCAAGAGCGCAAGATGCAAGCCGATGGCATAATGTTGATATCAATCAGCAAAATCGTGAACCGCGACGCGCCGACTTCTTTGCCTACGAGAGTATGGACAAGGCGCAGGGCTTCGACAAAAAACAGTCGGCCAACTATCTTTCGATGGAAGGCACCTGGAAGTTTAACTTTGTAAAAGACCATAACAAGCGCCCCGACCGCTTCTTCGCCACCAACTATGACGACTCGGCATGGGCAAACTTTCCTGTGCCCGGACTGTTTGAGCTAAATGGCTATGGCGATGCCACGTATAAAAATGTGGGCTACGCATGGGCCACACAGTTTGAACCTAACCCTCCCTACATTAGCGAGCTAAACAACTATACAGGCTCATATCGTCGCACCTTTGATTTGCCCACCAACTGGAAGGGCAAAGACGTATATTTTCATGTAGGATCGGCCACCAGCAACCTTACGTTGTGGGTGAACGGCAAGTATGTGGGCTATAGCGAAGACAGCAAGGTGGCTGCCGAGTTTAACATCACCAAATATCTGAAGCCTGGCAAGAACCTCATTGCCATGCAGGTAATGCGCTGGTGCGATGGTTCTTACTTTGAAGACCAAGACTTCTGGCGCTTTACAGGCATCGCCCGCGAGGTGTATCTGTATGCTCGACCCAAGGCTCATGCTGCCGATGTTCGCTTGAACGCTGGCCTGGAGAACCACTTCAACGATGGCGTGCTGACCTATCAGGTGGCGCTAAAGGGTGGCAAGAGCGACGTTACCCTTACGCTGTGCGACAAAGAGGGCAAGCAGATTGCTCAAGCCACTGGCGCACAAGGCACCATCAAGGTGCCCAACGTGAAGGCTTGGACAGCCGAGACACCTTATTTATATAAGGCATACGTAAGCCTGAAAAACAAGCAAGGCGTGGCCGAGGTGATACCCGTGAAGGTAGGTTTCCGCAATGTGGAGATTAAAAACGCACAGCTGCTGGTAAACGGACAGCCCGTGCTGATTAAGGGCGCTAACCGACACGAGATGGACCCCGACGGTGGCTATGTGGTAAGCGTAGAGCGCATGATACAGGATATAAAAATAATGAAGCAGCTGAACATCAACGCGGTGCGCACCTGCCACTATCCTGACGACCCACGCTGGTATGACCTGTGCGACGAGTATGGACTGTATATCACGGCCGAGGCTAACCTCGAGTCGCATGGTATGGGCTATGACGAAAAGTCGCTGTCAAAGTTTCCCGAATATCTGCTCCCCCACATCGAGCGCAACGAGGGCAACGTGAAGTCGTTTATCAATCACCCCTCAATCATTGTATGGAGCTTGGGTAACGAGTCGGGCTATGGCGTAAACTTTGAAACCACCTACGACTGGGTGAAGGAAGTAGACACCACACGCCCCGTGCAATATGAGCGTGGCGGATACGATAGCAAGACCGACATTCACTGCCCCATGTATATCGACTATGCCGAAAGCGAAAAATACTGCCTGAGCGATGGCGTGAAACCCTACATACAGTGCGAGTATGCACATGCTATGGGCAACTCGGAGGGTGGCTTCAAAGAGTATTGGGACCTCATTCGTAAGTATCCGAAATATCAGGGTGGATACATCTGGGACTTTGTTGACCAGGGCATACGCGACAAGAGCCCTATCACAGGGAAAGAAATATTTACCTATGGTGGCGACTACGGACGCTATCCGGCCAGCGACTATAACTTCAACTGCAACGGCATCATCGCCCCCGACCGCCGCTTGAACCCACATGCCTACGAGATACAGTATTGGCAGCAGAACGTATGGATTAAAGACCTGGATGCCGAGAAAGGCACCTTCAACGTCTTTAACGAAAACTTCTTTAAAAACATTGACGACCTACACCTCTCGGCCGCCCTCTTTGCCAATGGCGTGAAGGTGAAAGAACTGGCTATTGATGGCACAAAGGGCATTGCGCCCCAAACCACAAAGCAGGTAACAAGCGAGACGCTGAAGCAGGCCGTGGCCGAAGCTAAAGCACAACACGCTGGCCAGGAGATAGCCCTCAACTTTGCCTTTGCCAGCGATGGCACAACGCCACTGATTGACAAAGGACAGGTAGTGGCACGCCAGCAGTTTGTGCTCACACCCTATGCCTTTGACAAGGTAGATACACAAACCGCTAAGGCCAGCAACATTGAGGTAGAAGAAACTGATAGCTATGTGAAACTTACGGCCGAAAGAATGTCGGTAACCGTAGGTAAGAAGACTGGATTGATTGACTATCTTGACGTTGACGGCGAGCCAATGCTGAAATTCCGCGAAAGCATTAAGCCCGAATTCTGGCGCGCACCCACTGATAACGACTACGGCCCTGCCGCTCCTAAGGAGATGAAGGTATGGCGCAACCCCACAATGACACTGACAGCCTTTAACAAAGAGGTGGCTAAAGACAGCGTGGTGCTGACCGCCCTCTTTGATATGCCTGAGGTGAAGGCTCAGCTGCAGCTGCGCTATCGCATCAACGCCGCTGGCGAGGTGCAGGTAGCTGAAAAGATGACCACCGACAAGGCGGCCCAGGTGCCCGACCTGTATCGCTATGGTATGGTGCTGGATATGCCCGCTACATTCTCAAAGATTGAGTATTATGGCCGTGGCCCCGAGGAGAGCTATGTTGACCGTCATGCGTCGGCCTACATCGGAAAATATCAGGCTAACGTGAAAGACGAGTATTATCCTTACGTGCGTCCGCAGGAAAGTGGTAACCACTTCGACATTCGCTCATTTGCAGTGTTTAACCCCACAACAGGCAAGGGCATCAGCTTTGAGGGATATGCGCCGATGGAGTGTGGCGCCATTCCCTATCCTATCGAAGACCTGGATGCGGGCGACACAAAGGAGCATGCCTGGGGACAGCATAGCGGCGACCTGCTTGACCGCAACCTCACACAGGTGCACGTTCAGCAGCGCCAATATGGTTTAGGATGCATCGACAGCTGGATGACCAAGCCTATGGAGAAATATCGTATGCACTATGGCGACCGCGAGTTCCGCTTTGTCATTAAGGCAAAATAAAGAAACACATAGGCATGGAGGACGTGGCGCGGAGGCCACCGTCCTACTAAGTTTTCCTATTTTATAAGAACTACGCCAAGTATATAAAAGGAGCCTGGGTATCTTAAAGTAGGACGGTGGTCTCCGTGCCCCGTCCTCCAGCACCCAACTGATAATACTGATGAAGCGAAATAGGTTATCTCATGGAGGACGGGGCACGGAGGCCACCGTCCTACTATGATATCCCCTGCTTGATTAGTCTTGCACTTCTACGTTAATGTAGGGGGCGCCGCTTTTTTATGGCTATGAGTAAGGCACAAAAAGATGTTGATAAATGTTTTAGGGCAGAATAATCTTTAAAAAAAGAAAAAATGTTATGCCATGTGTAGCTTATTTCATAAATTTGCGTCAAATAAACAAAAACAAATAACTACAAATTAAAGAAAAAGAAAATGAACAAACCCAAGAATTTGACAGCAATTATCATCGCAGCCGTAGCACTGTTGCTCGTGCTGTGGGGCGTAAGCGGATACAACGGCATCGTTGAGATGGACGAAAACGTAAATAACCAATGGGCCAACGTAGAAGCACAATATCAGCGCAGAACCGACCTCATACCTAACCTGGTGAACACCGTGAAGGGCTATGCTGCACACGAAAAGAGCACGCTGGAGGCCGTAATGCAAGCTCGCTCGCAGGCCACACAGGTAAAGATTGACCCCGCCAACTGCACACCTGAACAGCTGGCCGCCTACCAAAAGGCACAGGGCGACGTAACCACAGCGCTGGGCAAACTGCTGGCCATAACCGAAAACTACCCCCAACTGAAGGCTAACGAAAACTTTATGGAGCTGCAAAGTCAGCTGGAGGGCACCGAGAACCGCATCACAGTGGCTCGCCGCGACTTCAACGCCGCTGCCAAAGAGTATAACACGGTGATACGAAAATTTCCGAAGAACATCATCGCCTCAATGGGTGGCTTTGAGAAGCACAACTATTTTGAGGCAGAAGCTGGTGCTGAGAAGGCGCCTAAGGTAGAGTTTTAAGGTAACACATAATGCAAGACAAAACTGCAATAAACACTTCAGGTGCTCGGCATAAAACACACTATCGGCTAAAGGCCACATGGCTGCATCGCATGCTCATCATGGTATGCGTGGCGCTACTGTCGGGGCCGCTGAGCGCAATGACGGTAGACGAGGTGCCCAACGTACACCTGAAAGATGCACGACAATATGTTACCGACCCGTCGGCCATCCTCTCTACGGCTGCTCGCGACAGCATGAACCTGATGCTGGGGCGCCTGGAGAAGAGCTCGGGCATTGAGGTGGCTGTGGTGATGTTGCCCTCGATAGGCGACGATGACATCTTCGACTTTGCCCATAACCTGTTTCGCAAATGGGGCATCGGCAAGAAGAAGGAGAACAACGGCTTGCTGGTGCTCTTCGTCATGGATCAGCACAAGGTGCGCTTCACCACGGGCTACGGCCTGGAAGGCACGCTGACCGATGCGCTGTCAAAACGCATACAGATGAACGAGATGGTGCCCGCCTTTAAAGAAGGTAAATGGGACGAGGGCATGGTGAAGGGTGTGCGCGCCACGGTGGCGATATTGAATGGTGAGGTGGCCGCCGACCAATATGGCGCCAACAACACGAATGGCGATGACGAAGAGCTTACTACCTTCGACGTTATTGCTATCAGCTCGGTGTTCATCATCATCATCCTCATCATCGTATTGGCTTGCCGCGACAAGAAATGCCCCAAATGTAAAAAGCATGCCATGAAGACGGTAAGCACGCAAAGGCTGAAGGTATCGGTAGGCAACGGACGCATGAAACGCATCATACGCACCACCTACGTGTGCAAAAACTGTGGATACCAGATGACACACGACACCGACGATAACGACGATGACAAGCTGAACGCCGCACTGGCAGCCGCCTCGATAGCACGCATGGCCATGCGAGGCTCATCGGGAGGCTCTACAGGAGGCAGCTTCGGTGGTGGTTCGACGGGTGGCGGTGGCTCTACCTCGGGCTGGTAACAGGCTATGGTGTAAGACCAGAATGTTTTTAGTATTGCAAAAAACAAAGTAATTTAAGTTTCGCATGCCTTTGGCATGCTGTTAGTTAACAAGTTGACGAGTTAACGAGCTATTTGCTTTTACAACTCAAACTCTATATAACAATTTTGATAAGTATGGGTAGCAGCTTGTCTACTTGTCAACTCGTTTACTGACAGCAAGTTGAAAACTTGCGAAACTTCAATAAAGAAAAAAGAAACAATATGGAAACGATAAAGACAAGACGAAGCATCAGAAAATATCAGAAGCGCGACGTAGACAACGCCCTGCTGAAGCAACTGTTAGAAGAGGCCGAGCGCACTCAAACCATGGGTAACCTGCAGCTATACAGCGTGGTGGCCACACGTAGCGCCGAGGTGAAGGAGCAGCTGGCCCCCGCACACTTTAACCAGCCAATGGTGACCGACGCCCCTGTGGTGCTCACCTTCTGCGCCGACTTCCGCCGCACCACGCTGTGGGCCGAGCAACGTAAGGCCGACCCTGGCTACGACAATTTTCTGTCGTTCATGAACGCGGCCACCGACGCGCTACTGTTCTGCCAAACGTTCTGCAATCTGGCTGAAGAGCAAGGCTTGGGTTGCTGCTTCTTGGGCACCACCGTATATATGCCCGACGCCATTATCGACGTGCTGCAACTGCCACAGCTGGTGTTTCCCGTGGCCACCATCACCTTAGGATGGCCCGACGAGCAGCCACCGCTGACCGACCGTTTGCCACTATCGAGCATCTTGCACACCGACGTATATCACGACTACGACACCCACGCCATCGACCGTGCCTACGCCTACAAAGAACAGCTGGAAGAGAACCTACACTTTGTAGCCATCAACCACAAAGAAACGCTGGCCCAAGTGTTTACCGACTGCCGATACACACGCCGAGACAACGAAGCCATGTCAGAAGGCATGCTAAAGGCCCTACGCCGCCAAGGTTTCTTGAAATAAAAGAAAGGCTGGTCGAAGTAAAAAAGAGAGGCTTCGTAAAGTAAAAGATTTATACAAAACGTATATACAAGGAAAAGCCCATATCCCGTGCTACAGAAGCACAATGGATATGGGCTTTTTAATGATTCAGCGATTCAGCCTAAGAAGGGAACTGGCTATCAACAGCCTCCACTTAGGCTATTTCACGAAAACCTTCTTTCCGTTTATTATATATATACCATGTGTTGGCTTATTTACGGGCATACCATAAAGATTATATACAGTATTGCTCTTTCTTGATGATACATGCGTTTCTCTCCCATTATCAATACCAGTGTCTACCATATCAGGATAAAGAGTTTCCCAACCAAATACACGGTAGAAGAATGGGCGATAGAAATCTGCACTACCTTCTTCATTAAAATTATCCCAGAAACTATCGGCATCAGAGTTAGTAGAGAACACCAATTCGCCCTCACGCGACAATGCAGGATGTAGGTTTACCATATATAACCAGTGATACTTTGTAGAGCCTAACTTATCCAACTTATCGGGCAAGCGGAACAGCAGCTTGCGCTCATCAAAAGGCCCCCATGGATACTTTGAGCGATAGATATAAACATTCGGACTGAAGACGGGGGCTTGCGATGTCATAAAATACCAATCGCCTTTTTTAAACACCCATGGCAACATGATTGCTCCATCTTTTGCTGTCACTACATTAGAGCGTTTCATCGTTGTAGCATCTGGATAATTGTCTTGCCACATCCAGGTGCCATCTGTATTCTTTACATAATACTGCCATGCACTATACAGGTCATGTGTTGCGGTGCGAGCCACTACCATATCAGTGCTGTTGGCAGCATACAGATAGGTATGGCCGTCTTCATCTTCCCACAGAGTAGAACCATACGACACCGAGTTGCTATTTACATTATGATTCACACGCTCAAGGTGCAGATAGTTACCTGCCTTAGGTAAATAGTCGGGAATCTCGTCTAGATAATAGCCCTTAGGCTCGCTACCCGTAAGGCTATAGGTAGCTAAAGCCGTACCAGTATTACGCAGCTCGGACGATTGTGTACCTATCCATATCATTTGCAGTTTTCCATCATATATGGTACCATCACCACTCCAATATACCATACCTTGATCAATATCGCCAGCAGCAATCTCGGCATCTGTTTTCTCGCCTTCAGGATGGCGCAGATGTGTGCGAGCATGGAAGTAACGATCTTCCTGCGGTTTCTTCCAGTTTACATAATCAGCCAACCACACAAGGTCAGCATCTGTCTCACCCAGCACCCCATCGTGTGCTTTTTGCACCATGATACTATTGCGAGGGAAACTACTGCTACCACGTGCACGTTTCTTTGCATCAACCACGCCATAGAAGCTGTCGTTAAAGGTCCAAAACACATCGCCATTAGGCAAACCAACGGTCAGCACACCATCGCCACCATTCCATCCACGTGTACGTGTAAACAACGCATTATATTTACAATCTTTATACGCACTAACAGTGGCCAAGGCAGTACTATTAGGCATCGGTTCAAGTTGCCATTCAGAAGGTTTGGCATATTCGTCATTAGTATAATCGTAAGAACCATCAGCATTAGTAACCACTACCCGCGTGTCGGTATAATAAACGTTGTTAATATTGTTACCAGCAAAAGTTGCTACACGTGTATTCCAGTCGCGATCAGACACGCCTATATTGTTCAGCTGGTCAGCATTTATCTGTCCTGCTACATAGTCGAGATAGTAAACGCCTGTTTTATCTTCAGCTGTAGCAATCTCAAATGTTACATAAATAGAGTCGACGTCCAACGAACGATTTTTGTTGTTGAACATACTTTTAAAATCGGTTTTTGTAGCATAGCCCACCCATGTATATCCGTCTTTCGGATAATCGGTATTTAGCAAATCGGTATACTGCTGATTGAACACCAGTTGGCGTTTGATAACACTATTATATTCGTCATCACCAAGGTCGGTAGTAGATTTCGGCACTTGTGTCATCACTATGCTACCATCAACCTCCCAACCAATAGGTACGCGCACGCCAAACAGTCCGTAGATATGTTTTACCTCGCCATTATCGTTCGTATTAGTGCCTTTCACCACCATTTTGCCCGTAATGACCCCACCGCGAACCGTTTTATGACTTTGCTGTAACAACGTTATTTTATAACACGAGACCATAGTTGCCACAACAATAGCAACAACAGCCAAGGATATGAATCGTGAAGAATAAAAAAAAGATTTATGCATAAAGAAAGAAAAAAGTGTTTATTTAGGTATACCTATGACATTTCGTTGATAGCAAGTAACAAGCGAGAAGTCAAGACTTCCCACCTGTTACCTGTATCTCTTCATTTACATTAATACCCGTTATTTACTGAAGAATTTTTTAAAGAAGAGCAACTGATAATCGATAGAGTTGGCCCAATACTGCTTATTATGAGCACCGGGGCGTGTGATAAAGTCGTGATCAATGCCACGACCCAACAAGCGTTTATGTAAATCTTTATTCACCTCAAGAAAGAAGTCGGCCTCGCCACAATCAATAATAAGGGCCAGGTCGCCATTCTCTATGCGCGAGATATTGTTTACCACGGTGTGCTCGTCCCACACTTGCTTGTTGACAGCCATCTCACCCAGTTCGTCCTTGATGTTCCAGTTCTGGGGGAACGGACGTATGTCTACACCTCCGCTGGTGCTGCCAGCAGCGCCAAACACATCTTTATGACGCATAGCGGTGTGAAGGGCTCCGTGTCCGCCCATGCTCAAGCCCGTGATGGCACGGTGCATGCGGTCGGCTATGGTGCGATAGTGGCTATCAACATACTGTATGAGTTCGCTGCTCATAAAGGTTTCAAAGCGCACGTCTTTATGCTGAGGGCTATCAAAATACCATGAATTGTTAACGCTGGGGGTAACAAAAATCATGTGTAGGCTATCAGCAATGTCAGCCAAGTTGGGCTTTATCTCCACCCACGAATTGTTATTACCAAAGGCGCCATGCAGCAGATACACCACGGGGCATGCCTTCTTGTTGTTGGTGGGATAAGTAACAGTAACATCGATGTTGCGATTCATTGAAGGGCTAAACACCTTGATGGTTTCGGTACGTCCTGCCTTGGCAACCAATGTGATTGTCAGAAGCAGAAAAAAGAATAACATTTTTTTCATTTCTTATGCATTTTATATATATTAAACAATATTCGTATATTATATGTGAGCAAGCGTACCAAACCCCCTGTGTGTTTTATGAAAGCCCCCTACAAGCCAACTTTACAATTTTACTGGCGTGAGCGTAATGCGATGGCTCACAGGCTTATTAATATCATATATCTTATCAACGAGCACATCCATTTGCTTGTTCATGGCCTCGCGCACCTCACGATGTATCATGCGGTCGTAAAGATTGGCTTTCGAGTGTACCCACACATCATTAGGGTTGTTGTTAAGAAAGGTTTGTGCTGCTTTATGGTCGTTCTGTTCTAACATACCATGCTTCATAAAGAAGTTGTACTGTAACCAACCATAGTCGCGAAACTGGCGTTCTATCTCCCAACGCATTTCATTCAGTTCCATCACAGCTTTGGCCTGCACATATTGCGGGGTATGATCGTAAGTGGCCAGGTTGATGCCTTCTGCCAACTGAGTTGCACTAAGGGTGTCAATCATCACATCATCAATCTCAAGGCTATAATTGCCTTTCAGCCCCTTTACACAGAAGGCCTCATTATCCATTTCCTGCATAAACTGTGGAATAACCTTTAGAGCAGCCTTCTGCTGACGATGAAACTCCCAACCACGTGCAATGGTATCGATGGGGTAAGGCAGCGAGTTGGCAAGATAGTCGAAAGTAACAATACCGCGGTTATTTTTCACATTGCTTACCGTGCAGTTGCCGCTTCGTAACACTTTGCGAGCCTTGGCATCTACCACCACATCGGCCACATATTTACCCGCCATGCCTTGTGCTTTCAAAAACTCGTAGGCCATCACCAGGTGGCCATCATTGTCGGGATGAATACGATCACTACCATTGATAGTAAACTTAGGGTCTTTTGCCTGATTATCGGCATTTATCTTATTCATTGGAGCCCAAAAATCTACCATCTCCCAGCGATTGGCCTTAGCAACAGAGTCTTGCAACGCTACAATCTTTCCTATTGTGTTGTTTTTGTTTTTAAACACATTATCATTAAACGTTGAGGTTTGATCGTAAGGCGATGTTCCCACCATCACAATACGTGTATCAGTAAGGCCCTTAAGTCGTTGCTCTATCAGAGAGAAGTTATGTTTAGCCTGAGCATATTTCTCAGCAGCAAACTTTTCTGGATGGTCGCCATTATACTCAAAATAGCCACTATCATTCATGCCGAAAGTGAGCGTTAGCACGGTGGGGCGTTTTGAAAACACGTCATAATCAAGACGGTTCAGTATCTCCTGTCCTGTATCACCACCAATACCACAATTGGCCATCCACATTCGTTCCATAGGAAAATGCGTCATATAGTAGAGCCAAATGTACGAGTGATAGTGCCCACCATCAGTAATACTATTCCCTACAAACGTTACACGGTCGCCCTTTTTAAAAGGTGCCACCTGTTGCGCCTCGGCTCCTATTGTACATGCCAGCAAGAGCGCGATGGAAGCGAAAGCCTTTTTCATCATAATCAAAATAAGAAATTGTTTGTTAATGGTTATTTATTATAATTATTCAACTTGGGTTGGGTTGAAACCACACCACAAGATAGGCATATACTGCTACTCGCACATATTGAGGCACGCTGTATATAAAACGTGCTGCCTACTCATTTTATTATATAATTAGTGTGCTTTTTCAACATTGCTCTATCATTATTATGATGATAGTTTTTTTGATTTTCATAACCCCTTTACATCAACATATCAGTTTACCTATTACTGCAGAAAGGCACCAATGCATCAGGCTACCAAGAGAGCCTGCCGAAGGCGAGCTAAGGCCAACGAGATATGGTTTTCTACAGTATTTACAGAGATGCCCAACGTATCAGCAATATTATTATACCTCATTCCTTGCTCCCGGCTCAGCATAAACACCTGTCGGCAGCGTCGTGGCAACCGATCAACAGCACGAGCTATGGTACGTTGTGTTTCTTTAAAATAAATATAATTGGTGGGGGTCTCCATGTTAATAGTATCTACTATCAACGCCCATGCCCGATTGGTGTATTCGCGTATGTAAGCTTCATGACGCAATCGATCAAGACAGCGATTACGCACAGCAGCATAGGCATAAGCATATATATCGGTTAAATCGGACAGTTCTTCGCGTCTCTCCCATAATATCAAGAATACATCTTGGGTAATATCGCGGGCATCCTCCATAGGCACCCAACGACACGCAGCCTCTGCCAGCTGTGTAAAATAGGTTTTGTACAATTCGGTTATTTTCATTTCGGTAAACGATGTTGTTGATGTTGCAAAAGTAGCGCAAAGCATACAGAAGGAAAGTAAAAATTGAACCGAAAAGAATTAAAATAGAACCAAGAAACAGGGTTTGGTTCTAAAAAGAGGCTTTTTGGTTGTTTTTTAACAGAAAAGCTTCATACAGCACAGGAAGCAAAATGTATGAAGCTTTTCTGATACATAACTTAATAAACAAGATGGTTGTTTTTTTGATTAATACGAACCTAATAGTTTATTTTTGACAACGAAAAGGGAGCCGCCGCTTTTTCTGTCCACCGGTGCAACGCAGGTTGCGCCCCCATTTTGAAAACGAGATGTCCACCGGCAGTTATGTTTGAATAGGTGATTTAGTTGCGTTCTAACGAAATGCCATTAAGGGTTGCACTTTGAATGTATACGTTGTCGGCAGAATTATTGTGAGCTTCAATCACAAATTTACGACCGTTTTCCATCGTCAACGTAACTTTGTTAAACAGAGGGCTGCCCACTACATACTGGTCGGTACCAGGGGTTACAGCATACAATCCTAAGGCACTTAATACATACCAAGACGACATGCCTCCTTGGTCTTCATCGCCAGGAAAGCCTTGTGGTGAACTATTGTAAAGACGGTTCATTATTTGGCGTACCCAGTATTGCGTCTTCCACGGTTGGCCTGCATAACAATATAGATATGGCAAATGTTGAATGGGCTGATTACCATGGGCGTACTGACCCATATTAGCCAATTGCATTTCCTTCATCTCGTGTATCATTCCACCATACCATGCGGGATGCACCGTTGAAGGAATGGTAAAAACAGAGTCGATTTTAGCGACAAAACGTTCATCACTACCAAAAAGATTTATCAAGCCTTGAATATCGTGAAACACAGACCAAATATAATGC
>CAKQFW010000024.1 GCA_934230965.1 uncultured Prevotella sp. | reverse complement strand
GCAACTATCAGCTCCAGGGTCTCTACACCCAAAAGGTATTCGACAAGGCTGCTGACAACAACTGCTACATCGTGAAGGGCAACAAGCTGATGAACCCTGCCAAACTGATGCAGAATACCAATAAAGAGACTGTTGGCAGCAAGCCGTTCCGTGCTTACATGGTAGACAACTCTACTGCTCCTGCTGCTGGTGCCAAGATGTTCAGTATCGGCTTCGACAACGACGGCACTACAGCCATTGACAACCTCAACACCATTGCCAACGACAATGCCATATACTACGACCTGCAGGGCAAGCGTCTCAACGCTCCTCAGAAGGGCATTAACATCGTGAAGCGTGGCAACAAGACAATGAAAGTTATCATCAAATAAACATTGAACGCTATGAAAAAGAAAGAATATATAAAACCCGAACTGAATGTCTACCAAATGGAGACACAGGCCATCCTCGCTGGCTCTTATCTCGAGAAAGCAAAGGATGAGGATTATAGCGAAGAGTCGGTTAATAAATATCGCGATACTTGGGGCAATATTTGGGCAGACTAAAAAAAACAGCCCCTCCCCCGCGCCGCGCCCGCGCGGCTTTCCCCTCCCCGTGGGTGAGGGGAGTGAATGGCCTTGCTAACTATGGATTATAATACGTAAC
The DNA here is from genome assembly GCA_934230965.1 of uncultured Prevotella sp. Classification (GTDB taxonomy): domain Bacteria; phylum Bacteroidota; class Bacteroidia; order Bacteroidales; family Bacteroidaceae; genus Prevotella. Next base: position 15,166 of record CAKQFW010000024.1, on the reverse strand, counting down.
TATGTTCATGGAGGACGTGGCGCGGAGGCCACCGTCCTACTATGGAGGGTGTATTCGTTTAGATAAAAATTTACTGTTGTCCGCTAAAACTCCAAAGAGCATACATATGGTTCATCCCTCAAAATATGTGCGCCAGTACTTGGCCCAAGTACTGCAGTAATCTCCATCAAGTACTGCAGTAATCTCGGCCAAGTACTGGAGTAATCTCCATCAAGTACTGGAGTAATCTCGGCCAAGTACTGAGACGATATGTTTGCTTTCTTTGATTAGGGGGCTTACTTTTGAACATACAAACCCCGAAGTTCTAATTTTACAAGGCTTTGGTGAGGATATTTATGCTCCTTGGAGTTTTAGTGGACAGCAATAATTTTCGAAACATTTTTCTCGTTTCCTTCGCACTTTCAAAATAATAGTTTAACTTTGCAAGCATATAAAAATACAAAATAGCTATGGAACCAAAATTAGGAGATATGATGAAGGTAAATCCTTCTTTGACAGGTTTGACTGACTGGATTGAGGGCCAAGTTATTGATGTTGAGCACAATCCTTTTATGGGATTGGTTATTTCCATCAAGGACAATTTGGGCAGGATATTCTTTGGCCAATCTAAATATTTTAAGTTAGCATAATGTTTGCAATAGCTTTTGATTTAGATATAAATGCTCTTAGTAAGAATTACGGAGAGCCTTATAATAATGCATACTACGAAATAAAGAAATTATTGCGTGGTTATGATTATTATGCAACCCAGGGTAGTGTTTATCTTTCCAATGATAATGATATGCTACATTTGGTACAAGCAATGAATGCTCTAAAAGCTGTTCCCTGGTTTAAGAATTCGGTGAGAGATATCAGAGCTTTTAGAGTAGAAGATTGGTCAGACTTTACCCCTTTCTTTAAAGATTAACCATTACATTAACTTTCAATATAATACCTCATGGCCCTCATGCCATAAGGTATTTTCGTTTCATCTCGCGTCTTTTGTGTCTCTTTTTTATCGCTTTGCGTCATTTCGCATCAGCATAAAAAAGGAAGCAAGCCCTACTAAACACATTAAATTATAGGTTTTATTAAATAAATATTCTGTTTTTCCGCTTTCGTATGAATATATTTTCTATATTTGCAAAATGATGGTTGTACCCCCTCGCGTGTGTTATCAGTCACTTACCTAATAAATAAAAAATCTTTATGAACAACATTCCTTTAGTATTTTGGCTAATCCCTATTGCCAGTGTTGTGGCTTTGGGAATGGCATGGTTCTTCTTCCGTTCAATGATGAAAGAAGACGAAGGTACCGACCGTATGAAAGAAATTGCCGAGCACGTGCGCAAAGGCGCTATGGCCTACCTTAAGCAGCAGTATAAGGTGGTTACCATTGTTTTTGTGGTGCTGGCCATCATTTTTGCCTTCATGGCCTATGTGCTGAAGGTGCAAAACCCCTGGGTGCCGTTCGCATTTCTTACGGGTGGTTTGTTCTCGGGCTTGGCAGGCTTCTTTGGCATGAAGACCGCCACCTATGCCTCGGCCCGCACGGCCAACGGTGCGCGTACCAGTCTTGATAAAGGTTTGAAGATAGCCTTCCGCAGCGGCGCCGTAATGGGCCTCGTGGTTGTGGGCTTAGGTTTGCTCGATATTGCCATTTGGTTTATTGTTCTTAATGCCGTGTATGATGGCGAGGCCACGGCCCTTGTCACCATTACCACCACCATGCTTACCTTTGGTATGGGTGCTTCTACCCAAGCCCTCTTTGCTCGTGTGGGTGGAGGTATCTACACCAAGGCTGCCGACGTGGGCGCCGACCTTGTGGGTAAGGTAGAGGCTAACATACCAGAAGACGACCCTCGCAACCCTGCTACCATTGCCGATAACGTGGGCGACAACGTGGGCGACGTGGCTGGCATGGGTGCCGACCTCTATGAGAGCTATTGCGGCTCCATCCTTTCTACCGCTGCCCTGGGCGCTACCGCCTTTGCTATGAATGACGATATGCAGCTACGCGCCGTCATTGCTCCTATGATTATTGCCGCCATCGGCATCTTCCTCTCGCTCATCGGCATCTTCTTGGTGCGCACTAAAGAAGGCGCAACGATGAAAGAGCTGCTCCATTCGCTAGGCCTGGGCACCAACGTCAGCGCCGCCCTCATAGCCGTGGCCACCTTTGTTATATTATATCTCTTGGGCATAGACAATTGGTTGGGCCTCTCGTTCTCTGTTATCAGTGGCTTGGTGGCAGGCGTTATCATTGGTCAGGCCACCGAGTATTATACCTCGCACAGCTATAAACCCACGCAGAAGATAGCCGAAGCCTCACAAACAGGTCCGGCCACCGTTATTATAAAAGGTATAGGCACGGGCATGATATCAACCATGATACCCGTTGTTACCATCTCGGTAGCCATCATGCTCAGCTACCTTTGCGCCAATGGCTTCGACATGTCGCTGTCGGCTAAGTCAATTAGCACAGGCCTTTACGGCATAGGCATTGCCGCCGTGGGTATGCTTTCTACCCTGGGCATCACCCTTGCCACCGACGCCTATGGTCCCATTGCCGACAATGCTGGTGGCAATGCCGAGATGAGCGGCTTGGGCGAAGAGGTACGCGAACGCACCGACGCCCTCGATGCCTTGGGCAACACCACCGCTGCTACAGGCAAGGGCTTTGCCATTGGTTCGGCCGCCCTTACTGCCCTCGCCTTGCTGGCTTCGTATATTGAAGAGATAAAGATTGCTATGATACGTGCCGTTGAAGAAGGCAAACAGTATGTTGATGCCGCTGGCAACATCTTCGACCCAACGAATGCTACCACCATCGACTTCATCAACTTCTTCCAGGTAAACCTCATCAACCCCAAAGTGCTTGTAGGAGCCTTCCTCGGAGCCATGGCCGCCTTCTTGTTCTGCGGCCTTACCATGGGCGCTGTGGGCCGTGCTGCCGAGTCGATGGTGCAAGAGGTGCGCCGCCAGTTCCGCGTGATAAAGGGCATACTTGAAGGCAAGGCCACACCCGATTACGGCCGTTGTGTGGAGATAAGCACCCGCAGTGCGCAGCGCGAAATGATATTGCCGTCGCTCTTAGCCATCGTCATCCCCATCGTCATTGGTCTTGTGCTGGGCGTGGCTGGCGTGCTGGGCTTGCTCACTGGCGGACTGGCAGCAGGCTTCACCCTGGCCGTGTTTATGTCGAACTCGGGCGGAGCATGGGACAATGCCAAGAAGATGATTGAAGAAGGCAACTTTGAGGGCAAGGGCAGCGATAACCACAAGGCCACCATCGTGGGCGATACCGTGGGCGACCCCTTCAAAGACACGTCTGGCCCATCGCTCAACATCCTCATCAAGCTTATGTCTATGGTCAGCATCGTCATGGCAGGCCTCACCATAGCCTTCTTGTAAGAAGCTGTTTTTCTTGTAAGAAGCTGAATTGTAAAAACATATAAAAACAAATGAAAATAAGGAGTTCTAATCATCACACCATTGCCCGTTTATCATTGTTTGTGGGAGCGCTGTTTGCTGTTAGCCTCAAAACAATGGCCAAAGACATTCTTCCACAACAGGCTATCGCTATTGCAAAACAATATGTAACATTAACACGCCCCGCAACAGCACAGCTCCAACGCAATGGCACGAAGATTAAAACTCCTTATTATATTTTTAACGATGCACAAGGCCGAGGTTTTGTCATCGTTTCGGCCGACGATGCTATGGGCCAAGTGTTGGCTTATAGCCACGAGGCTCCACTCGACACGCTTACCGCCAATCCCTGTATAAAACTTCTGCTTGACAGCTATCGCCAAACCTACGAGGCGCTGCAAGAAGGGCGAGCCCATGTTTCTGTTCTTCCACATGCCGTGCAATATACCCAAACCGTGCAGCCCTTGCTGAAAAGCAAGTGGGGGCAGGGGCATCCCTTTAATGCCAAAACAGGCTATCCCTATAGCGGATGCGTGGCCACCGCCGTGGCGCAGCTGATGTATTATTATCGGTGGCCCGCCCAGGGAGAAGGTAAAAACGAATATAAAGTAACCTATTATGATGAGATGAAGAGTGCCGACTTCAGCCAGTCGAATTACGATTGGGCCAACATGTTGCCCTCTTATCTATACCCTGTGCAAGCCACGTCGGCCCAAGAAGATGCTGTAGCCCTGTTGATGAACGATGTGGGCGTGGCCTCGTTTATGCAATATACCCCCGCTGCCAGCGGCACACAAGGTTTGTTTGCCTACCAAGCGCTTCAAAAACATTTCTCTTATACAGCGGCCTATATTACACGAGCCACCGAAGGCCCCACCCGCTTTGCCGAAATACTAAGAACCGAATTGCTCAATGGCTGCCCCGTATATCTTGAGGGCAGACCGTCGGGGTCGGCATCGGGTCATGCTTGGGTGGCCGATGGCTTTGACGCCAATGGTCTCTTCCACATGAACTTTGGTTGGGAGGGACAGGGCGATGCCTACTATTCGCTCACCCATCTCAACGTTTCTGAAACAGGTAGCGAGTTTGAGGGCAAGCCTTTAACCTTCAATCGCGCCCTTACGGCCATACTGGCGCACCCCAATAACGGCCAATATCCCGACATCGACCGTGCCTTATTAGAAACCTCGCCCCAACTAATGTTTAACGAGGGAGGCTCGCTCACGCTGAAAGATGTAGCTGACAAACACTTCAATGCCTCGCAAACACTTACGGCAGAGGTGTGCTCATTTGTAAATCGTGGCCGCCCATTCAAGGGCGACATCGGCATAGCCATATATGATGAAGCGGGTAGCCTTATGAGCGTGTCGTATTCAGACCACCATGCCACGGGTGGCCTCACACAGCACATCTATGGTGCCAATAACGATGGCTTTATGGATACCGACTATCTTATCAACCAGCCCCAGCCCATCACAATAAGTTTAACAGGGCTTACCGATGGCTACTATCGCCTTGTGCCCGTGTGCGCCGCCATTAACAACGATGGCACATGGGATGCTTTTTTACCCATAAAGAAGGCTCCTATCATTGAGGTAGAACTGGCCAATGGCACAGGACGTATAGCCGAGACATGCACTGACGAGGCTCACTTCCAACTGATGGCGCAGCCTCGCCTTTCGGCCGATGCCGAGCAAGGCGCAAAGGTGCAAGCCTTTTTTACTATTAAGAATTTGAACGGTGTGCCGCGCGATTGCTATCTTGGCGTGCAACTGCTTGATGCCTCGCAAACTGTAGTGCTCGATGCGCGAGCCAACGTCCCCACTGAGATTGAAGGCTTTACCGAGACCGAGATACCCCTAACGCTATCACTTCCCTCACAACTTGCCCCTGCACGCTACGAGGTGCGCCTGATGCTGTGGGCCGATGCGGCCGAAACGCAGCCCTATCCCATCAACAATATTCACGATAAAGATGCTGCTTACATCACTGTTACCGAGGCACAAGCACGCCCCCTTATGGCCAAGGCCGAAGTATTCTTGGCCGATGATGCCAACGACAAGATAGCCTTGGGCAGTATAGATATGAACAAGATGTCGCTGTTTAAGCTGGCTGTGGCGTTGCGCACCACCGAGGGCCAGAGCTACGATGGCCCCGTAACCATATATAGCCAAGATGTTGTAACAGGAGAAAAAGAACCGTTGCCAGGTTTCGGCGATCAGGTGTTTGTCTCGTCGTCGTTTGACGTGCCCCTCTTCAGTTATTGGCTGCGCAAGACCAACGTGCCTTGGGCCGATGGCCACACCTATCGCATAGTAGTGATGGGCCAAATTGATCATCAAGAGATAGAGCTAAACACCCTAGAAGTGCCCGCCTATTATCTGAAGCGCGAGGCCGACATCATAACCCTTTTCCAAGGCATTGTCACCACAACACAGGGCGCTACATCTGCTCAGCGGCCGTACACCGTTCAGCGTGAGGGCAATATGCTCACGGTTTCGGCACACGACCTATTATCCTTACGCCTTTACAATATGGCTGGGCAACGGCTTAAACAAACAACTTCCAACGATGCTTGCCATGCCACCCTCTCGCTGCAAGGCTTGAAGCAAGGCCCTTACCTGTTGCGCATAGAAACAGCAAAGCGCATATACAGCTATAGGTTTTGATGTGCATAAACATGTTGTTCTTTTGTTGTTCTATATTATTCTTTTATTGTTCAGATTTTCATTGTTCAATGTTGTTCAGATTTTTGTTGTTCAATATTGTTGAGGTTATAATTGTTCAATGTTGTTGAGATTTTTGTTTTGAGACACCATCTTCACAACCCAAACTTCTGATACGATATTACTTAATTATGGTTGCTGGAGAACGGGGCACGGAGACCCCGTTCTACTATAGTTTGCCCTGTAGGATGGGGGCTCCGTGCCCCATCCTCCAGCACCCAGCATTATTTTTTTGGGGGGAGGTATAACGCCAACCATGGAGGACGGGGCGCGGAGGCCCTCGTCCTACTATGGTTTGCAAGGCAAATTTCAGTAGGATGGGGTCTCCGTGCCCCATCCTCCAGCAATAAGCAAGAATATTCTCCTTGTTCGCTCGGCTTTGCCGCTTGCCTAGGCAAGAACTCGTATATTATCAACTCGTATCTTTTCAACTCGTCAACTGTTTCGCAAGTCTTCGATTTGCGAAACATCGACTGTATATTTATGCAATATTGTATGTGGTTTGAGATACCCATCGATTTACGGTCTGAAAGCATGGGTTTCACGTTGTAAAACCAAGGGTTTCACAGCCTAAAACCAAGGGTTTCACGACCTAAAACCAAGGGTTTTGCATACGAGAGGTATCAATAAAATTTTCTGTAAGCAAACGCTTCGATTTTTGATGCGATTGTTAGTTTCTTAACAAATCTTATGTTAATGTATGTAAAATCACGTGTTTGCATAAATATTCACTTTTACCCTTATTTTTGCATAAATATACAAAAATGCTATTTTCTTGCCCTTTCAAATAAGGTTACCATTCAATATCCACATCCCCCTCCATTGTTCTCTCATACGATACAATATGGCATAAATCCTTTTAAATTTATTTTGAACACCTACTTAGTTTCACCTTTTATATGTACTTTTGCATCATTAATTTTGCAATCATTCACAACGAACAAATAACAAAACAACATGAAATATCTTATTGTTAGCGACATTCATGGGTCGCTGCCAGCGCTTGAGCAGGTGCTGGAGGTATATAAACGTGAGCAATGCGAGATGCTGTTGATATTGGGCGACATCCTCAACTATGGCCCGCGCAACCGTATTCCGGAGGGCATCGACCCCAAAGGCATTGCCGACCGCCTAAACGCGATGAAAGAAAACATTGTGGCCGTGCGTGGCAACTGCGACTCGGAGGTTGACCAGATGCTGCTGCACTTCCCCATCATGGCGCCCTATGCCGTGGTGGTAGACGAAGGGCGCCGCCTGTTTCTCACGCACGGACATATATATAATGAGGAGAATATGCTGCCCTGCCGACACGACGTTTTCTTCTACGGCCACACGCATCTGCAGAAGTTGGAGCGCACGCCCGACGGCCAGGTGGTGTGCAACACGGGCTCGATAACCTTTCCTAAGGGCGGCAACGTGCCCACCTTCGCCATTCTTGATAGAAACAAGCTAAGTTTGCGCACGCTGGATGGAGCAATATTAAACGAATTGCAGTTATAAAGAAAACTTTTTTAACAAAGTGTAAGGAAATTAAAAAGAAAAATATTACTTTTGCAACAATATTAAATAAAGTAACAGTACACAACAAAACAAAAGCCCAAGGCGAATGAAACAATTTCTACTTTCCCTTTCGCTCCTGTTCACAGCACATAGCATGCTGGCACAAGAGTCGCTTACCATTAATGTGAATACTGCCGGAACACTGGAAAGCCTCGTAGAGGCTGCTAACCCAGAGTATCTGAGCCAAGTGAAACAACTAACCGTTACTGGCCAACTGAATGGCGACGACCTGGCCGTGCTGCGCAATATGGCGGGCGGCAACGACGACGAAGAGTCGGCCGTATATGTAGGAGCTATGCGCGAGCTCGACATGTCTGAAGCCCACATCGTGAAAGGTGGCGCTGCCTATCACTCAGAATACAGCTTCGCCGTAAGCGGATATGTTGATTATTATGCTGAAGACGACGTGGTAGGACCTTTCCTCTTCTACAACTGCGGACGCATCACCAGCATCAAGATGCCACAAGATGCTAAAGCCATTGGCAAGTCGGCCATGGCCTTCTGCAAAAACCTTACCAGTGTTGAGTTGCCCACAAAGAACGCCCTCACCATTGGCGAAGATGCCTTTGGCAACTGTGGAAACCTGAAGCAAGTTGTTCTTCCGGCCAACGTCACCACCATCGACGACTTGGCCTTCAACTACTGCTCAAGCCTTAAGAACGTTATCTGCTGCTCAACCACGGCTCCACAGGCGTTCTACAAGAACGAGTGGGAGAACGTGTTCACAGGCACCAACGAGACCTATCTGCGCATCTACGTGCCCGATGGCAGCAGCGACAGCTACAAAGCTCAGCAAGCTTGGAGCCAATTTAACATCTTCGAATACAGCCCCGATGCAAAGATTGGTCACGATTATGACCTGATTGAGATGACGCTGCCCGTGGCTGGCAGCTTCGACCTGCAGTTCCACTACGCCTACCCCGACCAAGAGTTCCGCGTAAAGAAGATGAAGATTAGCGGACCCATCGACGGTACCGACGTGGGCTACATTCGTGGTATGTCGTCAACAGGCAAACTTGCCGACCTCGACCTCAGCGATGCTACCATTAAGAAAGGTGGCTCAATGTATTGCTATTATAACGGCAGCTACTATGGCACTGAAGACAATAAGATAACAAAATATATGTTCAACAGCAGCTATAACCTGCGCAACATCACGCTGCCCACATCGGTAACCGACATTGATGCCGTGGGAACCTTTACCGACAGTCTGAAAACCGTGACCGTGCCCAAGGAGAACAGCTTCTTCCACGATGTTGACGGCGTGCTGTATAGCAATGTTGACAAAGCGCTGCGCTTCTGCCCCGTAAACCGCGAGGCTGGCACACTGACCGTTGAAGATGGCACCGTGCTGATAGCCGACTCGGCCTGTATGGCCAACCTCAGCATTGAGGCACTGAGCTTGCCCACCTCGCTGCGCACCATCGGCACCTCGGCTTTCCACTTCTGCGACAGCTTAAAGACACTGACCGTGCCCGAAGGCGTAACCGAGATTAACGACAACGCCTTCTGCTATGCCGGATTGACCGAGGTTTCGCTGCCCTCTACACTCGAGTTCATGGGCGAGTATGCTCTCTCATGCCCCAACCTCAAAACGCTGCGTTGCTATGCCACAGTGCCGCCTACGGTTTCATCAGCCGAGTATGCTGAAACCTTCTACAACGTGAGCAACACCGACTGCCACCTGTATGTACCCGCTGGCACCATAGAGACCTATAATGATGCCGAGGGATGGAACTTCTTCCTCAACGTCAGCGAGTTGGCTACAGCTGGCATCAACACCGCAACAGCTTATAAGAACGCTGGCCACGCTGCCACCTACACCCTTGACGGACGCCGCGCCATGCCAGGCATGAAGGGCCTGCACATCGTGGTTGACGCTAACGGCAAGGTGCGCAAAGTGATGCGCTAAGCCCATACCGATAAAACAACAAAAGGACAACAAAAGGACAACAAAAGCAGCACGCTTCATGCTATTTTGCAAGAAGAAGGCGCTGCTTTTGTTGTCCTTTTTCGTATCTTTACTATCATTTTGCCATATCTTTCTTGTTTCTCATCCCCCACATTTTCTGACGCAAATAATATTGTTGTGTTTTTAGCAATCTATTTCGCGCTACGCGCGTTTAGGTTTAAACATTAATGTCCATTAATTATCCATTAATTATCATTAATACTCGCTTCGCGCACTTTATAATTAATGTTTAATTAATGTTCAATTAATGGACATTAATGTTTTAAAGCTCGCAAGCAATGCAAAGCATTGCGAGCATAATTAAACCATTAAAAACTCGACATTAATATTTGATTTCTTGTTTCTCATCCCCCACATTTTCTTTTGTTTAAGAAGCCCCGCGACAGAAAAGTGACGTTAAATAGCATTAACATGAAAAAGAAAGGGTGCGAAGATAGGCATTTTGTGAATTTTTATTGCTAAATTTGCACGCAATAAATTTCAAAAGTACTTATGTCATCATTTGTTGCAGATAAAATTGTAATGGACGGCCTCACTTTTGACGACGTCCTTCTGATCCCTGCTTATTCAGAGGTACTGCCCAAAACGGTAGAGTTGAAAACAAAGTTCTCGAGAAACATCGAGCTGAACGTTCCCTTCGTCACAGCGGCCATGGACACCGTGACCGAGTCGGCTATGGCTATTGCCATCGCACGCGAAGGTGGTATCGGCGTTATTCATAAGAATATGTCGATAGAGGAACAGGCACGCCAGGTGGCTATCGTGAAGCGTGCCGAGAACGGTATGATTTACGACCCCGTGACCATTCGTCGCGGCAAGACCGTGAAAGATGCCCTCGACATCATGGCCGAATATCACATTGGCGGCATACCCGTTGTTGACGACGACAACCATCTGGTAGGCATCGTAACAAACCGCGACCTGCGTTTCGAGCGTCATCTTGACAAGCTCATCGACGAGGTGATGACAAAAGAAAACCTTGTTACCACACACATTCAGACCGACTTGGCTGCCGCTGCCGACATTTTGCAGAGCAACAAGATTGAAAAGTTGCCCGTAGTTGATAGCAACAACCACCTTGTAGGACTGATTACCTATAAAGACATCACAAAGGCCAAGGACAAACCTATGGCATGCAAAGACGAGAAAGGACGTTTGCGCGTGGCCGCTGGTGTGGGCGTTACTGTCGACACACTCGACCGCATGCAGGCGCTGGTAGAGGCTGGCGCCGATGCCATCGTTATCGACACCGCCCACGGCCACTCAAAATATGTTGTTGAGAAGCTGGTACAGGCCAAGGCTGCTTTCCCAAATGTTGACATTGTGGTAGGCAACGTAGCCACTGGTGCCGCAGCAAAGATGCTGGTTGACAATGGTGCCGACGCCATTAAGGTGGGCATCGGCCCGGGCTCTATCTGCACCACACGTGTAGTAGCTGGCGTAGGTGTGCCTCAGCTCAGCGCCGTGTACGACGTTTACTCAGCACTGCAAGGCACAGGCGTACCCCTCATCGCCGATGGTGGTCTGCGCTATTCAGGCGACATCGTGAAGGCTATCGCCGCTGGCGGCAGCTGCGTCATGATTGGCTCGCTGGTAGCTGGTACCGAGGAGAGCCCCGGCGACACCATCATCTTCAACGGACGTAAGTTTAAGAGCTACCGCGGTATGGGTTCGCTCGAGGCTATGGAGAACGGTTCAAAGGACCGCTACTTCCAGGCTGGCACCAAGGATGTTAAGAAGTTGGTACCCGAAGGCATCGCCGGACGCGTTCCTTACAAAGGCACCGTGCAAGAGGTTATCTACCAGCTCATTGGCGGTTTGCGCTCGGGCATGGGCTACTGTGGTGCTCAGACCATCGACTTGCTGCACAACGCCAAGTTTACACGCATTACCAATGCAGGTGTTATGGAGAGCCATCCGCACGACATCACCATTACCAGCGAGGCGCCCAACTATTCGCGTCCTCAGTAATAAAATAGTATAAAACATTCCATCCCCGCGCTACACCTATTATATATAGGGGCGCGGAGATGGAATTTACATCTACACATATATCATATATGAAGCCATTTGCTCTCATGGCCGCACTGCTGCTTCAGGCAGCTACGGCTCTCGCTCAAACCGACCCCACCATTATGACCATTAATGGTAAGCCGGTGTCGCGCTCCGAGTTTGAATATTCGTACAATAAGAACAACTCTGAAACTGTGGTTGACAAGAAGAGTGTGGCCGACTATGTCGACCTCTTCATCAACTATAAACTGAAGGTGCTGGCCGCCGAAGAGGCAGGCATCGACACCACCAAGAGTTTCCGCAACGAGTTCAAAAGCTACCGCGACCAGCAAATACGTCCCGTCTTCTTCACACAACAGGTGAAAGACCGTGAGGCATGGCGCATCTATGATGAAACACGCACTCGCATCGACTCATTGGGTGGCATGGTGCATGCCGCACACATCTTGGTGGGCGTGCGACAAAAAGCTACAGCCGGAGAACAGGAGAAAGCACGCCTGAAGGCCGACAGCATCTATAACGTGCTGAAGAAAGGTGCCGACTTTGCTACTGTGGCCGAGCAATGCTCTGACGACAAAGGGTCGGCAAAACGTGGTGGCGACCTGTCGTGGATAACGAAAGGTCAAACCATTAAAGAGTTTGAACAAACGATATTTGCCATGAAGAAGGGCGAATTGTCAAAACCGTTCCTCTCGCCCGTGGGTTACCACATCGTACTGCTTAAGGATAAAGGCAACTTCTTCCCCTTCGACTCGGTAAAGGCCGACATCGTAAGATACATGGATCAGCACATGGTGCGCGAGCGCATCATCTCGCAGTGCATCGACTCTATTGCCAAAGCTGCCACACCGAAGCTGACGGCCGAACAGGTAGTTGACCGCAAGGCAGCCGAGATGGAAGCCGCCGACAGCGACCTGAAGAACCTGATTCGCGAATATCACGACGGCCTGTTGCTGTACGAAATCAGCAACCAAACAGTATGGGACAAGGCTGCAAAAGACGATGCCGCACTGGAGAAATTCTTTAAAAAGAACAAAAAGAAATATGCGTGGACAGAGCCTCGCTTCAAAGGCATTGCCTACCACGTGAAAGACGAAGCCGACGTTGAAGCCGTGAAACTGGCAGTAAAGGGCTTGCCCTTCGACCAGTGGGCAGAGAAGCTGCGCACCACATTCAACGACAGCATACGTCGCATAACAGTGGTAAAGGGTATCTTCAAGCAGGGCGACAACGCACTGGTTGACAAAGAGATATTCAAGAAAGGCACTGTTGACAACGCTCCGAAAGACTACCCCATCGCTGCAACCTACGGCACCGTACTGAAGAAGCCAGAAACGTATGAAGACGTGCGCGAGCTGGTGGTGGCCGACTTTCAGGATGCACTGGAGAAGAAATGGATAGCCGACCTGAGAAAGAAATACACAGTAACGGTGAACAAAGAGGTGCTTGACACAGTAAACAAGCACTAACGCCCCCCACACAACAGAGACAACGCATGGCGCGCCCACGAGCCGAGAGCAAAAGCCACTGGCTCGGGGCACGCTTCCAAATAGAACAAAATGAATAAAGGATACAAACTTTTTGCTGCTTTCCTCACAGCCCTGGTGCTGATGGGTGTGACAGCACGGGCCAGCAGAATACAGATGTTGCCCATACAGCACGTCTTTGTGGCCGATAACGACACCACAAAGTCGAGCACAAATGATAATAACGACATTCCTGAAACCAGCATCGTCGACGAGGTGATATGGGTGGTGGGCGATGAGCCTATCCTTAAATCAGACGTCGAGATGATGCGTCTGCAATCAGAAGCCGAAGGTATGACCTGGAACGGCAACCCCGACTGCATCATCCCCGAGCAGTTGGCATTGCAGAAACTGTTCTTGCATCAGGCAGCCATCGACTCTATCGAGGTAACCGAGAGCGAGGTAACATCGGGTGTAGACCGTCAGATAGAATCGTGGATACAATATGCTGGTTCAAAAGAGAAGCTGGAAGAGTATCGTAAGATGAGCCTTTCGCAGATACGCCAGCAGTTGCGCGACGACTCGCGTAACCAGTATCTCATACAGCGCATGAAAGAAAAGCTGGTAGAGAACGTAAAGGTAACGCCTGCCGACGTGCGCCGCTACTTCAGCAAGCTGCCTGAAGACAGTCTGCCCTTCGTACCCACAGAGGTAGAGGTAGAGATTATTACCAAGCAGCCACGCCCCACACAAGAAGAAATAAACCACGTGAAAGACGAGCTGCGCGACTATACCGACCGTGTAAACAAGGGCGAGACCACCTTTGCCACATTGGCACGTCTCTACTCTGAAGACCCTGGTTCGGCACGTCAGGGTGGCGAGTTGGGCTACTCAGGCCGTGGATATCTTGACCCCGCCTTTGCCAACGCTGCGTTCAACCTTACCGACCCAAGAAAGATTTCAAAGATTGTAGAGTCGGAGTATGGCTACCACATCATCCAGCTTATCGACAAACGTGGCGATAAGGTAAACGTGCGCCACATCTTGCGCAAGCCGAAGGTATCGAGCGAAGCCATTGAAACCATGCGTCTGCGTCTCGACTCAATAGGCAACGACATCAAGGCCGGAAAGATTAAATTTGAAGAGGCCGCCACCTTCCTCTCTGACGATAAAGACACACGTAACAACCACGGATTGATGTCGACAGCATCAGAAGAGGGCATCACCTCGCGCTTTAAGATGAAAGATTTGCCCACAGAGGTAGCTCGCGAAGTAGAGCACATGAAGGTGGGCGACATCTCGCAAGCCTTCCAGATGGTGGGCCACAACGGCAAGACACAGTGTGCTATCATCAAACTGAAGAGCCGCACCGAAGGTCATCGCGCCACCATTACTGAAGATTATCAGGTAATGAAGAACGTGGTGCTGGCCAGCGAGCGCTCGAAGGTGCTGCACAACTGGGTGGTAGACAAAATTAAAAAGACCTATGTGCGCATGAACGACCGGTATAAAGACTGCGACTTTGAATACGAAGGATGGGTAAAATAAAGCTTTTAAAAAAACAAACACATACATGCGGGCATAGAATCATCACAACAATGGTTCTATGCCTGTTTGGCCTTTGTCTCGTTGCTCTTGCCGCCACACCCGTAAAGCACGGCAAGAAGAAGGCGGCAAAGAAGGACGACCGTGTATATCTGGTACATTCTGACGAACTGAAATACGACATCTACGGACAGGTACCAGGGGCACAGATTGTGAAAGGACGTGTACACTTTACCAACGATGGCGCCCAGTTGTGGTGCGATAGCGCCTACTTTTTTCAGGAGCAGAACGCGGTAGAGGCTTTCGGCCACGTGCGCTTCAAACAGGGCGACACGCTATCATTGACCTGCGAATATGCTCAATATGATGGCCAAGAGCAGATGATGCGCGCCAGACATAAGGTGGTGCTGAAGCATCGTCAGCAAACATTATACACCGACAGCCTCGACTACGACCGTATGTACGAAAACGCT
>CAKQFW010000023.1 GCA_934230965.1 uncultured Prevotella sp. | reverse complement strand
TGCGGCATGCTCGCTTGCATTGCTGTCAAGCAAAGCTGTATACACCATGAGGTTGAGTTCTTGCGGAATAAGTTCCTGCAATACAGTCGTCAAATCAGGTTCAACAATAAAGTTGTCGTTCAGCGGTTTTGCCGCTACCACCTCTTTACTATTGTTTTCCTCTTCATGCTTCTTGCGAAGATACTCCTGAGCCTTTTCTGTAGTAACCGTTGACGTAAGGTCGCGGTCGTTATCTGACATAAAATCGTCATGAACATCTATAGGCAAGAACACACGACGCTGCAGAATTTGCGAGCCAGCACTCTTGAAATGATGATAAATCAGTTCTACCTTGTCAATCTCGCCAGCAATATATTTCTTGCATAGTTCTTCGGCAATCAGCTGACATCCATGCGGATTAGGCTTATCAGCAAGTTCCATGAAGTCGCCTCCAGCAGGCAGTCCAAGCTTCGTCACTTTCTCTGCCACCTTTCTGCCTACGGGGTAGACAACAATATCAGAGATGCCTTGAGCCTTATACTCGCCAATGGTTTGCTCCATCATCTTAATTACATTATTATTGAAGCCACCACACAAGCTACTATTGCTGGTATACACCACCAATGCCACGCGGTTGATATGAGCATGCGGCATATTAAGCGGTGTTTGCACATCGGGCATAGCTGCGAGAAATGATTTCAATATATGCTCCAAGCTATTCTCATAAGGCAACATATTGCTGATAAGCGTCTGAGCATGATGTAATTTAGACGAAGCCACCATCTTCATGGCACTCGTAATCTTACGGGTGCTATTTACGGAGACAATTCGGTCTTTTGTTTCTTTAAGTGACGGCATAAGCTATTACTTTTTATACTGACCTGCGATATCAGCCATCGTATCAGAGATAACCTTTATCGCATTGTCATCAATTTTGCCGGAAGCCAAGAAGTCGATGGTATCCTGGTGTGTAGAACGCATCTTGTCAAGGAAAGTTCCCTGACACTCTATTACCTTCTCTACAGGCACATTGCGCATCAAGCCATGAATACCGCAATAAAGGATAGCAATCTGCTCGCCTACGGCCATCGGGCTATATTGAGGCTGAATGAGCAACTGGTTATTTTTACGTCCACGGTCGATCGTCATCGCTGTTACCGCATCCATATCGCTTGAGAATTTTGAGAAAGCCTCAAGCTCACGATACTGAGCCATGTCAATCTTCAGTGTACCAGCCACTTTCTTCATACTCTTAATCTGTGCCGAACCACCTACACGGCTCACCGAGATACCCACATTAATAGCGGGGCGGAAGCCTTGGTTAAAGAGGTCGGTCTCGAGATAAATCTGACCGTCAGTAATTGAAATTACGTTGGTCGGAATATATGCAGAAACGTCGCCAGCCTGAGTTTCAATGATAGGCAGCGCGGTGAGCGAGCCACCACCCTTTACATGACCTTTTAAGCACTGGGGTAGGTCGTTCATCTGCTCAGCCACCTCTTGCTGGTCGTTAATACGTGCTGCACGCTCCAGCAGACGGCTGTGCAAGTAAAACACGTCACCAGGATAAGCCTCACGTCCTGAAGGACGACGCAGAATCAGTGATACCTCACGATAAGCAACAGCCTGTTTTGACAAGTCGTCGTAAACGACCAGGGCAGAGAAACCACGGTCGCGGAAGTATTCGCCGATGGCAGCACCAGCAAACGGTGCATAATATTGCATAGCAGCAGGATCAGCTGCCGTAGCACTTACGATGATGGTGTAAGGCAGGGCGCCATGCTCCTTCAAGTTTTCTACCAATGCAGCCACGGTAGAAGCCTTCTGACCGATAGCAACATAGATACAATACACAGGGTTACCAGCCTCGTAGAAGCTCTTCTGGTTGATGATGGTATCAATAGCGATAGCAGTCTTACCAGTTTGGCGGTCGCCAATAATCAACTCACGCTGTCCACGACCGATAGGAATCATCGAGTCGACAGCCTTCAAGCCCGTCTGCAACGGTTCCTTTACAGGCTGACGATAGATAACACCAGGAGCCTTGCGGTCAAGCGGCATCTCAAAAGCGCCTGTCAAATCCAGGTCGCCCTTTCCGTCGATAGCCTCACCCAGCGGATTAATGACACGTCCGAGCATATTGTCGTTTACACGGATGCTTGCGATACGCTTTGTACGTTTTACACGCATGCCTTCCTTGATGCCCGATGTTGATCCCAACAACACGCAGCCCACGTTGTCTTCCTCGAGGTTCATCACGATAGCCATCGTGCCATTCTCGAATTCCAACAACTCGTTAGCTTCAGCATTATGCAGACCATAGATACGGGCCACACCATCACTTACTTGCAGTACGGTGCCGACTTCGTCAAACTCAGCCTTTCCGCTGATGCCTTTCAGTTGTTCAAGCAACACTGAAGACACTTCGCTTGGTTTTATTTTATCTGACATAATAAAAATTCATTAATATTAGGCACAAACCTATGTTCATGCCATACTCTCATTATTTAAGCTTTGACAAGATGGCGTTTAATTGCGACTTGATGCTGGCATCCATACGGTAGGTATCATATTCAAGAACGAAGCCTCCGATAAGATCAGGGTCTACTTCTGAAACAAATTCTACCTGTCCGTTTGTCTGGCTGCCAACCAGTTTTCGCAATTTACCCTCAATCTGTTCCGACGGTGCCGTAGCCGTTACCAGCCGCGCCCGTATCAAATTGTTTTGCTTTCTGTAAAGGTCGACAAATGAATGAGCCATGAATTGCATAATGCCCTCACGTCCCTCCGAAAGAACCAGCTCAATGAAGCGCTCGGTCAGCTCACATCTGTCAGCACCAGCGGCTGCCATCAGCAAGTCTTTCTTTTGTTCCTTTGAAAGCATCGGATTATCTATGGTCACCTTCAAGGCCGGCACTTGCGCATAACTATTGGCCATGTTCTGCATATCTGCATACACAACAGCCGATTGTTTAGCATCGGTGCAAGCCTTCAAGAGGGCACGCGCATATCTTACCGATATTAATCCTAAATCCATAGCAATATTTATTTATCGTTAGCGGTAACCTCGTCAAGCATCAGGTTGATATAATCCATCTGTGCCTGGTCAGTGCCAAGCTTTTTACGCAATACTTTTTCTGACACCTCTACACTCAAGAGGGCCACTTGCTGACGAATAGCAGCAATAGCGGCTTGCTTTTGGCTTTCAATCTCGGCCTTAGCATCGCTGATGATGCGTGCGCTTTCCTCACGAGCTTTCACTCGTGCGTCCTCAACAATAGCCTCTCGCGTGTTGGCAGCTTCTTTAAGAATTGCTACTTGCTTGTCACGAGCCTCCTGAAGAATGGATTCGCTCTCCTGTTTGATATTCTCAAGGCGTGTAGTAGCCTCTTGTGCTTTACGCAAGCTCTCATCAATGTAGTTCTTGCGTTTCTCCACCATCCCAATGATAGCGGGGAAGCCAAATTTGGCCAGCACCACGAACACCACCAAGAATGCAGCAAGCATCCAAAGGAGCAAACCGGGGTCAGGAGTCAATATTGATGGTAATGTACTAAAATCCATTCGTATAAATTTACAAACGATATAACCTTATATCACAATAACAGTAGCCGGCACGAAACCATGCCGGCCCTTGTGTTTTATTATTTAATAAGGAAGGCGCAAGCTACGATAGCGAAAAGGGCACAACCCTCAACGAATGCAGCAGTCAAAATCATGTTAGTTTGTATCTTTCCAGAAGCCTCGGGCTGACGTGCAATAGCGTCCATAGCGCTGCTACCAATCTTACCAATACCCAAACCAGCACCGATTGTTGCGATACCTGCTCCAAGAGCACAGCCCAACTGAGCCACGCCAGTTACCAAAAGTGATGAAATAATCATAATTATAAATTTTTAAAATTGTTATTTAAAGTTTTGTTGTTTACTTAGATTTACGTATGGGCGGCAACTATTGAAGCACAACGTTGCCAAACCCACATGTTATTATTAGTTGATTAAGCCTCAGCCTCTTCTTCTTTATGCGCCAAGCCGATAAACACGGCGCTAAGAAGCGTGAAGACGTAAGCCTGAACGAAGGCCACCAGCACCTCAAGACAGTTCATGAAGAGCAACATGATAGCACTGATGATGTTCAGTCCCATACCATAGCCTACACCCATCGACCATCCTAAGAAGATGACGCAAGTAAAGCTCAAGATGATAGCGTGACCCGCCATCATATTAGCAAAAAGACGAACCATCAAGGCAAAGGGCTTTGTGAAGACACCAAAGAACTCGATAAGCGGCATCAACGGCACAGGATAAGCCTTTAAGAACAAAGGCACGTGTGGCCAAAAGATGTCTTTCCAATACTCTTTGTTACCGAAGAGGTTGATGGCTACCATTGAGCAGAATGCTAAGAAGAACGTGATATTGATATTACCCGTTACGTTAGCACCGCCAGGGAAGATAGGCAACAATCCCAACAGGTTGGTCGTGAAGATGAAGAAGAACACCGTAAGCAGATAAGGAGCATAAGGTTTGAAATGCTTCTCTCCTATCGATGCCTTTACCACATCATCATAAATGGTCATCACAAACATCTCCATCATTCCCACGAAGCCACCAGGAGCCTCGCTATGTTCGTCACGTTTCCGATACCAACGCGCACAAGAAAGGAACACCACTATCAACACAATGACCACAATCCATATCTGGGCTACCGTCTTTGTAAAACTGATATCAAACGGGCGTACCGTCGTTCCATCACCCATTTTCTCATAAATCTTTCCATGATGATGTTCATCAAAGAAATATTTTGCTGGCAATGTCTCGGCCGTACAAACCGTCCATTCTCCTGTCTCAGAGCTACGAACAATTATTGGGAGAGGTATACTTAAACTCTTATCACCGAAGGTGGCAATGTGCCACTCATACGAGTCGGAAAGGTGTTCAAGCACAATCTCGGGTATGTCAAGTTTCTCACCACCCTTCTCCTCATTATTAGCAACCGCCAGCATAGGCGCCACCAGCATGAGCATCAGGATGAGCAACGACCTTAATTGTTTCATTATCATAAGTTTTATTTACTTTTCACACTTGCTGTGAGCATTGGAAACATGCGCAAAAAACAAAGAGTGGTGCGTAAGAACAGCAAAGTAGAAACACATGAAAACCAGCACATACGATAGCATAGCTTCACGGCCCACAGCCACCCAGCATCCCACCATTGTAGCAATGGCCAGCAGCATACGAAAGCCCGACACAGCAGTGAAGAACGTGGACAAACTGTCAGGATGCTGTCCTGCCACCCATTTCCATATTAGCGCGTCAGCAAGCTCTACGGCTACAGCAAAAACAACTGATACGATGACTGGAGCCAATATATCACTGCTGCATACTGCAAACGCCATCAAGAGCAATGCTATGGCAACCAATGCCAGCATTATGGCCAATGTTTGAAAAAGATACCTTCGGCTTAACCGTTTTATCTCTGTCATGATTATCGTTTATTTCTATTTACTGCATAACAACTTACTTCTCGGCATGGCTTTACAGTTCCACGCAAAGCGTTACATTGTTCTTCTGCACTTCAACGAATCCTCTTGTCACCATCATCTCATGAGCACCCTGTGCATCTTGATAGACGATGCGTCCCGCCTGTAACGAAGAGATGATAGGAGCATGGTTGGTCAGTATTTCAAACTCGCCACTGGCGCCTGGCACCACAACGCGTTCTACACTTCCCTTATACTCCACCTTCGCTGGAGAAACGATACTTAAATTTAAACTCATATTCAAAAAAATTCTTTTCCTGCGAATTTATTCCAATTACCTCTGCACAGCACCATTAAGCGCTGGCCTTTGCTGCCTCCAACAATTTCTTGCCCTTGGCAATAGCATCGTCAATAGTGCCAACGTTGAGGAAAGCCTGCTCGGGCAGATCGTCAACCTCGCCGTCGAGAATAGCGTTGAAGCCCTTGATGGTTTCTTCGATGGGCACCATCACGCCGGGCAGACCAGTAAACTGCTCGGCCACAGCGAAGGGTTGCGACAAGAAACGCTGCACACGACGTGCACGGTTTACGGTAAGTTTATCCTCGTCAGAAAGCTCATCCATACCCAGAATGGCGATGATGTCCTGCAACTCTTTGTAGCGCTGCAAAATCTCCTTCACGCGCTGTGCGCAGTCATAGTGAGCCTTGCCCACAATCAGCGGATCAAGAATACGTGAGGTAGAACCCAGCGGGTCAACGGCGGGATAGATACCCAACTCGGCAATCTTACGACTCAACTCAGTAGTAGCATCAAGGTGTGTAAACGTTGTTGCTGGAGCGGGGTCAGTAAGGTCATCGGCAGGTACATATACAGCCTGAACCGAAGTAATTGAGCCCTTCTTTGTAGAAGTAATACGTTCCTGCATCTGTCCCATCTCACTGGCCAGTGTAGGCTGATAACCTACGGCAGAAGGCATACGGCCCAGCAGAGCCGACACCTCAGAACCTGCCTGAGTGAAACGGAAGATATTATCGATAAAGAACATAATATCAGCAGCTTCGCCATTCACGCCACCATGGTCGCGGAACTCTTCAGCAACGGTAAGGCCCGACAGTGCCACAGAAGCACGTGCTCCAGGCGGCTCATTCATCTGTCCGTAAACGAGGGTTGCCTGACTCTTCTTCAGTTCCTCAGGGTCAACCAGTGAGAGGTCCCACTTGCCCTCCTCCATTGCTTTCTTAAATTTCTCGCCATAACGAATAACGCCCGACTCAAGCATATCTCGAATCAAATCGTTACCCTCACGAGTACGCTCGCCTACACCCGCAAATACCGAGTAGCCATTGTGACCTTTAGCGATGTTGTTAATCAGCTCCATGATGAGCACGGTTTTACCTACACCAGCGCCACCAAACAAACCAATCTTACCACCTTTCATATAAGGTTCGAGCAAGTCGATAACCTTAATACCGGTAGCCAACATCTCTTTGTGTGTAGATAGGTCTTCGAATTTCGGTGCCTCACGGTGAATGGGATACGAGCCTTCCATATCCAGCTCATGCATACCATCAATAGGCTTTCCGATAACGTTCATCATTCGGCCCTTAATCTGTTCACCGGCAGGCATAGTAATAGGTCTTCCTGTCTGCACCACTTCCAATCCACGCTGTAAGCCATCGGTATTATCCATGGCCACACATCTTACTGTGTCTTCACCAATGTGCTGCTGAACCTCGATAATCAAGTCAGAGCCATCAGGCCGTGCGATTTTCAGTGCATCATGAATTTTTGGCAGCACCTTCTCAGCGTTCTGTCCAGCCGTGTCAAAATACACGTCAATCACAGGACCAATAATCTGCGAAATGCGCCCATTTAATTGTGCCATATATTTAACAGTTTGTTTAAAATTCCAAATGCAAAAATATCAAATTAATTTATAAACAGCAAATATTTACCCTTATTTGTTCCTTATTTGAACAACTTATTATACAAATTAGATACTAAGCTCGTCTAATACTTTAATCAATTTTCGATCAAAGGGTTTATCGCTACGAATGGCCTCACTCAGGGGCACGTAAACAATCTCATTATTACGCACGCCCACCATCACGTTACGCTGACCTTGCATGATAGCTTCGATAGCGCCAACACCTGTGCGCGAGGCCAAGATACGGTCGTGAGCTGTAGGGCGTCCACCACGCTGCAAGTGTCCGAGGATAGACACGCGCACGTCATACTGTGGGAACTCATTGCGCACACGGTCGGCATAGTACAGAGCGCCACACTTGGGGCTTTCTGACACAATAACTATACAGCTCTTCTTCGACTTACGAATACCACGCTCCATGAAACGAGCCAACTGGTCAACGTCGGTACTATCTTCAGGAATGATGGCAGCCTCAGCACCACTGGCAATGGCACTGTTCTGGGCAAGATAACCAGCATCACGACCCATCACCTCAATAAAGAAGATGCGCTCGTGGCTCTGTGCCGTATCACGAATACGGTCAACACACTCAACGATAGTGTTCATCGTAGTATCATAGCCGATGGTCGAGTCGGTACCATAAAGGTCGTTATCAATTGTACCAGGCAAGCCTATACAGCATACATCATACTTCTTTGCAAACTCCATTGCGCCTGTCAGAGAACCATTACCGCCAATAACCACGAGGGCATCGACGCCATTCTCCATCATGTTATTATAAGCTTTCTCCTTACCTTCATCGGTCATAAACTCTTTCGAGCGGGCCGTTTTCAAGATAGTTCCACCGTTCATAATGATGCCACTCACATTTTCTGTAGTAAACGGTTCCATCTCGTTATTGATCAAGCCATCATAACCGCGGTATATACCTTTGATATTAAAGCCATTGCAAATACCAGCGCGTGTCACGGCACGGATGGCTGCATTCATACCTGGGGCATCACCACCCGAGGTGAGCACACCTATCGTCTTAATTCTTGCCATAATATAATAATGTATATGTCTTTATATATTTTATTGATTTGTTATTCGCTCTTTCTTTTGTTCACTCACTGTTTATCACAAATTCATCGCCCACATAACGGCCAGGCCTATCAGTGCGCCTACCACACATTTCATACCCACGTTGCGGAAATACCAGTTTACGCGCACACGTTCAGTCTTCATGTAAGCTAAGCCGCACATCGAGCCAATGCCAAGCACGTTACTGCCCATGGCCGAGGCGTAAGCCACAATTTTCCAATAGAGGCCGTTCTGAGCAAAATCAGCACCCAAATGTTGTAATGTTGAACCTGTCTCGGCTACAGGAAAGAGCGAAATCATACTCATGGCCGACATAAACTCGTCTACCACCAAGCTCATCACACCCGTCATTGTTCCCAATAGCCACACATTATGTACCTCTTTTTCTAAGAATTGTGCTATCCAAGCCACGATGCCCGTCTCGGTCATCACGCCCATAGCCAGCATTACGCCCATCACAAACAGCATTGTCTGTATAACGCCATACTGCAACACACGCGGAATTCGGCGATTTGTATTGTCGCCCGTTTTCAGCAACTTACGGTTAACCACCTCGTTAACGATGCTCAGCACAGCCAGCACACAGAAGGCACCCAAGAAGGGGCTCAAACGAGTAATGTTATGAAAAGTAGGTATGAACCACAGTCCGCCAATGCCCACAAACAGCATCAGCGCACGCTGCCACACCTTAAGATTAGTATCATCGCCACGATAAGGCAAGGTAACCCACTGCGTTTCAATGCGCTCTGGCAAGCTACGCCCTATCCACCACACAGGCAACAGCCATGCTATCAAGCAAGGCGCCAACAGTGCCATCGAGAAATTAGTGGCTGTCACGGCACCCATATTCCACAGCACCAGTCCTGTAGGGTCACCTATCACCGTCAGTGCACCGCCACAGTTGGCCGACACCACAATCACACTACCATAAATCATACGGTTACGGCGTCCTTCCACCACCTTATGCATCAAAGTAAGCATCATCACCGTGGTGGTGAGGTTATCAAGATTTACCGAGAGTAAGAACGTGATGGCCGCGGTCATCCACAGCAAACGTTTGCTACTGCGGGTACGCATCAGCTGCAAGAGAAAATCAAAGCAGCCATTGTTTTGTAAGATTTCTACAATCGACATCGTAGCCAAAAGGAAGAGCACTATTTCAGCGGCTTTTCCCACATATTTCAGAAAAACATTCTGAGCAATAAACTGCTTGGCTGCCAGCCCAGTAGAGGCATCGCCTTGAAGAAAAGATGCATACTCGCCTAGATGTTGACTTTGCACATAGTCAGAGCCATAGCAAAGATAAAGCACCCACCCTACCGTGCCGATAAAAATGGCTACGGCACTTTTGTTGATGTTCGTCACCTTCTCAGTAGCTATAAGAAGATATCCCATCACCATTATGGCAAGTATAATAAAAGTCATCCGATCTTGGTTACGATGTTAATACTGTGTGTGGTTAATGCACGGGCAAAGGTAATAAATATTATCGAAATAAAAAGAAAGGGCCAAACATTTTTCACACGTTTAACGCTATTTTCATACCCCTTGTCAAGGTTTTCAGCGTCCAACCAATCGTTTCAAGAAGAAATAGAGACGTTCTTGCAAGTAAAACCAACGCCAAGAAGCACTAAAGGGCCTATATCCCAACTTACATTTATACCGTGAAGCCACCTGATGAAAGTGTATATCGCGCCATGCGGCCCGTAACATTGCAAGGGCTCGTAGGCGTTCACCGCGCGTCCAACCACCTTTGTGTTTACAATAGTAGCCGAAGCAGTCGACCACCACCAGCCACCGCACCGCCTCATAGCGCGCCACAATATCTTCTGGCTGCTGAGCCTCAATAATTTGCCTACGCATACTGGCCGTTGCCTTCAAATAATCGAAACGCGATAGTCCCTGTGTATGTGTAATAGAGCCCGAGTGCTGCCAATAATAATACACCCCTTGGCAGCAATCTACATATCGGCTGCGCAAATAGTGCATGCGCGTAGTATTATCATCGCTATAGGTGCGGCACGTCTCATCATAAGGCACCGCTTTGTGCAGCGCTGTTCTCACCGCATAGCAGCCATGCAGCGCCCATGTGAGGCTATAAATGAAGGCCGTGCGCCCATCATACCGTTGGGGCACCATCTGATAGTCGTGTTCTCTTCCATCCTCTTCTACGTTCACCACTCGGAAGAGCACACAGTCGGTATCGTTATGGCGCGCAAAGCAGTCGGCAGCCTGTTGCAAGGCATCGGCCGACATCCAGTCGTCGCTATCCAAGAAACACACATACTGCCCACGGGCTTTGCTCAACGCCACATTACGAGCATGGGCAGGTCCACGATTTTTACTTAAAGAAACAATACGTATTCTATTGTCAACCAATGCATAACGAGCCAGCTGTTCAAGTGAATTATCGGCCGACATATCATCAACACAAATCACTTCAAAGGCTTCAAGTGTCTGCTGCATCAGCGATTGTATGCACCTATCTATAGTGTGCTGTGCGTTATACACCGCCACAATAACAGTAAACACGATGGGCTGTGCTGTTAGCGTCCTAACTTCTGCTTTATCCTTTTCCATACCTCCGATTTTTCGTTAATAGTACGCGCGGCCAGCACCGACACCACCGTCAGCAGCATCCCACCTATCAGCCAGTAAGCCCACCCCACTTGCAAGAACGTGAGCAAAAATGCGGCCAAGGGCCAAGGCGCAAAACAAGCTATGGTGCGGAGCAACGCCGCCGACAAGATAAAGCCATATTTATAGCGCACATACAGATACGACACCACCATCTCTACTGCCGCTGAAGCCAGCAGTCCGTAGCCAGCCCCTTTCAAGCCAAAGAAGTTGAAACCCACCAGCACGGCCGTAACCATGCACACATCGTTAATCAACTCAAGGAAGAAGTAAGAGCGCGAGTCGCCTTTTGCCAAGGGTATATATTCAACGGGCAGATACAAAGCCTTGCAGAACATAGACAGCGCCGAGACCTGTATCATACCTGCCACAGGCAAAAACTTAGTACTAAACAACAGGGGCAGCAAGATAGGTATGCCCACAATGAGGGCCACCAGCAAGGGCGTAATCATAATGAGCGACACCTCGGTTTGCGAGTTTACCAGTCGGCACAACTCCACTCGCTGCGCACTAATGGCCGACAGACGCGGAAAATAGTCTGACTCGAGAGCTGTAAACACCATGCCAGCATAGGTTACCGCCAGCATATAGCCCGCATTAAACAAACCCACCATAGCCACCGAGGCATGATAGTTTAACCACGAGCGTATCAAAAAATCTGCACCGCTACCCACCACGCCAGCCAGTACAAAGGCCAATCCTAACTTTACGATGTCGATACCCTGACTCAAAAAGCCCAAATTCAGCGATACCCTATACCTAAAATGTCGGCACGAGAACCATACCGTCAGCGCCATCTGCATAGCGCCCACCAGCACCAGCGAGGGCACAATGCCCTTTTCGCCAAAGTACCAGTAGATGGGCACCGACAACGCTGTGGCGGCCAGCACATTATACACCGAGATGCGAGCCAGTTGTCCCAGTTGGCGTATGCCTTTCAGCACCGCCATCTCGCCACCCGTCACAGCCATCAGTCCTACCAGTGGCGAGAGAAACACAAAGTGCAATACGTGGTTTCCCCAAGAAAAGGTCCACGCATCCAGCACCGTGCTCAAGCAGCAGCACAGCAGTGTGCCCACCAGTGCCGTGAGCAAACACCACGAGCGCACCAGTTGCACCATACGCGCGGTGTCGGCCTCCTGACCATTTTCATAGGCATCGGCTATTTTTCTTACCGCGCTCATGGGCAATCCCAGATTGGTAGAGTCGTTCAGCAGCTTCACCGACGAGTTGAACAGCGCCACCAGTCCCATACCCTGTGGTCCCAGCAATAGCGCCACCAGTTTATTGCGCACCAGTCCCACAAGTATGTTCAGCCCCTGTATGCCGCCAAACACGCCAGTATATTTAAATATGTGTGTATAATTGTTTGGTTTCTTACCCATAGCATTGTTACTTCTGTATCGCCACACCTTTTTGGTAGGCTACCAGCAAACAAAAACTTGTCTACCGTATAGAATAATAACAAAAAAACATAAATAATATTATAAAAATGCTATGTATTTTTCTATTTCTGCCTTAAGCCACACTCATTGACGGGTACTTTACGAAAGAAAAATCTATAATTTCATTCTGAAAGTCACCACGCCCTTCTGCGCATCTTGTATCAGTTGTAGGGTGCCACCGCTCACGCGCATGATCTGTCGCGAGAGGGGAAGCCCCACTCCACTACCATTGTTTTTCGTAGTGAAAAACGGCACGAAGATATGTTGCGCCACATCGGCATCAATCAGCCCAGCGTTGTTACATACGTCAATCACCACCGAGTCGTCATCGCCCGTATAGGCGTTCACCCATATTTGGGGCAAAGCATCGATAGCCGTCGTATCAACCTCTTGTGCATCAATTGCTTCTCCAGCGTTTTTCAACAGGTTCGTTACCACGCGCCCCATCAATCCCTCATCGGCATAGGCCAACAGGTCGGCGGGCATTACATTCACCGTTACGGGGTGCGAAGCCAAGTGTGCCATGCGCTCGACAAAAGGTTTTACGTAAAACAGCTTGGGTTGAGGTTGTGGCACATGCGTAAAACGCCGATAGTTTTCAACAAAGGTTATCAATTCGCTACCCGTTCTATTGATGGTTTCAAGTCCCTCACGCTGCTCGCCCTCGGCATGTTTCAATAGCGTTTCGCTGAGCGAGGTGATGGGTGTTATCGTGTTCATAATCTCATGCGTCAGCACGCGTATGAGCTTTATCCACGAGTCTACCTCGCGGTTAGCCAGTTCGCCATTAATATCGCTAAGGGCTATTAT
Source organism: uncultured Prevotella sp. (assembly GCA_934230965.1). Lineage (GTDB taxonomy): Bacteria > Bacteroidota > Bacteroidia > Bacteroidales > Bacteroidaceae > Prevotella. The sequence continues at coordinate 2,582 of CAKQFW010000023.1, read as the reverse complement.
GCGCACACGGCTACCACGCAGCGTGGTATAAGTTTCGCGCAGCGCCAGCGATCCATCGTTCAAGCGTTCTTTCACCTGGTCGATGTGGGTTAGCGTTTCGCGTTGCAGCAGTGTGGTGGCCGCCTTGTTATGTTGCAGAATATGGCCAAAATCATCTACCACTAACAGGGCAGTGCCAGCCGCATCCATTATCTGCTCATAATATTTCTCTTGCGCCACAGCCTCATCACGGGCATGTTCTAAAATAAGTTTGATGCGGTTAAGCGATTGGTTCAGCAACTTCTCGTCGTGCCCAATGTGTTGTGTAGGAAAATTGAATGAGAAGTCGACATTATCTATCGCATCAAACATGAACCTCACTTTACGTATGTTGCGCCTATAGTGCAGCCACAGCCGCACATACAGCACAGTGCCCACAAGTATCAGTGCCAGCACTATTATAGTTGAGAGTGTTATCATAGCCCGTAACGTTTTATCTTGTTATACAACGTTTGTCTTGAGATGCCCAGCCGAGCCGCCACCGCTGACATATTTCCACTGCAGTCGGTCATGGCACGCTCTATCATCTGGCGTTCCATATCGTCCAGCGTTTGTAGGGGTTCGGCAGGCTCTGTTGGCTGAGTGGCCACGCTGCCATCGTCAATATCGTCGGCGACAATGGTGTCGGCATCGGCCATTATCACGGCACGTACAACGGCATGTTGCAGTTGGCGTATGTTGCCATGCCACGGCAGCGCCATCAGCTTTTGTTCAGCTTCGGCCGAGAGCGTCATTCCCACCTTATTATATATAGTGGCATAGCGCTGCATGAAGCGCTGAGCCAGTGGCACAATATCATCGCGCCGCTCGCGCAGCGGTGGCAGATGCAGACGTATGGTGTTGATGCGGTAGAGCAAGTCTTCGCGAAAGTGGCCATCAATCACCATACGGTCGAGGTCGCGATTGGTGGCACATATCAGCCTTACATCTATGTTTATAGGTTTGCTGCCTCCCACGGGCACAATGCTGCGGCGCTGCAAAGCCGTAAGCAACTTAGCCTGAAGAGCATACGACAGATTGCCTATCTCGTCAAGAAACAGCGTGCCACCCTCGGCCAGCTCCATTTTACCAGGCTTATCGGCCTTGGCATCGGTAAAGGCACCCTTCACATGTCCGAACAGTTCGCTTTCAAAAAGCGTCTCGCTCACCGCACCCATATCAATGGGCATCATGGGGGCCGAGGCACGATGCGACAGGCGGTGTATCTCGCGCGCCAGCACCTCTTTGCCCGTACCGTTCTCACCCGTTATCAAGATGTTAGCATCGGTGGCCGCCACCTTCTCTACCACAAGGCGCAGCTGCTGCATGGCTCGGCTGCTGCCCCATAACATGGCGCCCGCAGTATCGGTAGGCAGTTCCTTTGACTTCGGCGCATGTTTATCACGAGCGGCACACAGGGTGTCGAGCAAACGCTTGTTGTCAAACGGCTTTACAATAAAGTCGGCGGCACCCTCTTTTATTCCTCTCACCGCAAGGTCTATGTCGGCATAGGCTGTAAACAGCACCACCTCGGTAGAAGCACTCAGGCGTCGCGTCTCGCCAAGCCAAAACAGCCCCTCGCCACCAGTGTTCATGCCACTACGAAAGTTCATATCGAGCAGCACCACATCTGGCTTCAGCTCGCGCAAGCGGGCGGGCAACGACGCTGGAGTGGTAATGGTTTCAACCGTAGCAAACTCGCTCTCGGCAAGCATCTTAACAGCTGTAAGTATGGCGCGATTGTCGTCAACAATCAATAGCGTTCCTTTCTTCGTCATGTGTAATTTCGTTTTCTGATACAGCAAAAGTAAGAAATAAAAACCGATACAGCAAAATATTTGAACGTTTTCGTTAAGCCAAACGAATAGAGCAAAACTTGATTGAGCTATGCCGTGGCGAGAAAACGAAGGATAAAGTCCAACAAGGCAATAACAAAGAGTATGAGACCTACAAGAAAATGTGAGTATAGTGGTAAGACATTCGTGCCAAGGTGCAGTATGCAGACATACTGTTCTGAGGATTGTCAGGCAGAGGTAAAACGTCTTAGGAAGAAAAGACTGTAGGACTTGATCAACGGCATATTGATGAGTTCGTCGGTACTGCCGTTAACATCCACAGCATCACAGAGTGGTCTTGACTATTATCCTGGCTATTGTGACGAGAACACGATGAAGGTTATTCGCCAGGAGTCGCTTGTTGTCAATATCTATATCTATGCCATGCCGAAGAACCAGATGGAGCAGAAGTACGACCTCAACCTTACAACAAAAGCGGAGGCTATACGCTACCGTTGCTTCGGGGCTATCGTCAACGAACATTATAATTTCTTCGACAAGGAAAAGATGAAGGGAGATCTCCTTACTTACTTCAAGTGGTTGAGAGACAGGAAGAATGGCTAAAAGATGCGGAGATAACCTAGCATATAACTATCTATGTCGCCTGGCACAGCTTCGTTTGTCTGCAGCTCGACGCAGGAGCAAGCATTATGGTAGTGCAGCGTTACCTTGGACATAAGAATGTTACGACAACAGAGGCCTATGCCAAGATATCTTATGTACAGAAGT
>CAKQFW010000022.1 GCA_934230965.1 uncultured Prevotella sp. | reverse complement strand
TTTTTTAGGTGTAAAGGTAATACTTTTTTTGGTAATACCTTTGATTATCAAAGAGAAAAGTAATGCGTCGGCCCTGGCTGGCTTTCGCCCATTTTTGCATTGATATCACATTTATCTATCAATGGTTTAGGTACATGACAAGCATCATACCCCGCATTTCGCGCGTTTTTTTATGAACACGAATTACCAATTATTGTTTTATTAATGTATAACGCTTCACATGGAGAACAGGGCACAGAGACCCTGTTCTACTTTAATAGGCAAAGGTTTTTTTGATTGTTGGAGGACGGGGCGCGGAGACCACCGTCCTACTAAGATTTGCCTTGCTAACCATAGTAGAACAGGGTCTCCGTGCCCTGTTCTCCAGCAAGAAGTGAGGGTATTTTACTCCCCTCTCCAGCGGGGAGGGGGAAGCTGCGCGTTAGCGCTGCGCGGGGGTGGGGCTGTTTATTTGATTGCTGGAGGACGGGGCACGGAGGCCACCGTCCTACTTTATTTGCAAAGCCCAAGATAATATATATCAAAAAATATGTTGCACAACATAAAAATCGAGAAAAAGAGGGGGCTCTAACCGCTGAAAGCCCTACCTTTGCACCGCTCTTTTTCGCCACCAAAAATGAAGATACGACACAACAAGGCCGAACAAAAGAAAAACAAGGATGGCGAAACTACAGAATTACAGCAAAGAACAAACTAAGGATAACAAAGAATAACACAGGATAACAAACAAAGGAAAGGTTTTATTATTTATGATGATCAGACAACTGGCCATACTGTTTGGCTGCCTCGCCTTGGGCGAACTCATTATCACGCTTACCCACATACCGCTGCCATCGAGCATCTTAGGTATGCTGTTGCTCACCCTCTTGCTCAAGCTCAAGGTGATACGTCTTGAATGGGTGCGCAGCATCTCCGACTTTCTCGTTACCAACATCGGCTTTTTCTTCGTTCCACCAGGCGTAGCACTGATGCTTTATTTCGACATTATCAAGGCACAGTTTCTGCCCATCGTCACCGCATCGGTGGTGAGCACCCTACTGGTACTGGCCGTTACGGGCTGGGTACACGAGATATATGGTAAAACCATTCGTCATGAACACACATCAAAAAAAGAAGGAGCCGAACAATGATGCACCAATATTTTAGTAACGAGTTTTTCCTCATCGCCCTCACCTTTGGTTCTTATTTTTTAGGCAAGCTGCTGCGCCGACGCACAGGATGGGTGATCATGAACCCCATCTTGGTGGCCATAGCCGTGGTGATAACGTTTTTAGAGCTGTCGGGCGTAAGCTACGAAACCTATAACGCAGGCGGACACATGATTGAGTTTTGGCTGCGCCCCGCCGTCGTGGCCCTGGGCGTGCCCCTGTATATGCAACTTGAAAAGATAAAGAAAGACCTGATGCCTATACTGCTGAGCGAGCTTGCAGGCTGCGTGGTAGGCATCATCTCGGTGGTATTTATAGCCAAAAAGATGGGTGCCACAAAAGAGGTGATACTGTCATTGGCATCAAAGTCGGTAACCACGCCTATTGCTATGGAGGTAACAAAAGCGGTGGGCGGCATACCCTCGCTCACGGCAGCCGTAGTGGTAAGCGTAGGTTTGCTGTGCGCTGTGTGTGGCTATAAAACTATGGGCTTTGCACATGTGCGAAGCCCCAAAGCACAGGGTTTGTCAATGGGCACAGCGGCTCACGCCTTAGGCACCGCCACATCAATGGATGTGAGCAATGTGCATGGTGCTTATGCCAGCTTAGGGCTCACCCTAAACGGCATTTTCACCTCGCTGTTCACCCCCACGCTCGTAGCTATTATCTGCTAAATTCCTTTTCTACTTCACTTAATATCGTGCTGGGCACCTTGCTGCTGATGTCGCGCCCCGCAGCAACATCGGCACGTATCTCGGTGCTGCTCACGTTATACAGTGGCGTGTTTACCAGGCGCACACCTTGTGGCAGGGCTGAGGGCACAATGTCGTAACCCTGACGTGGATAAATAATGATGGGATAGGTGCTACGAATATCGTCGGCATGATACCAGCGGTCAAAGCAGAGCCAGTTGTCGGCACCAATAATGAGGTGCAACTCGCGGTCGGGCCACTGGGCGCTCATGCCCTGAAGCGTGTGCCACATATATGAGGGGCGTGGCAGGGAAAATTCAAAATCAGAAGCCACCAGCTGTGGGTATGGCGCCAACGCCTTGCGCACCAACAGCAGCCGTTTATCGTCGGCCAGCAATTGCTGCTGCACTTTAAACGGGTTTTGAGGCGACACCACAAACCATATCTCGTCGAGCTCGGCCTCCTGCAACAGGTGTCGAGCCAACGCGATATGTCCGTTGTGTATAGGGTTAAACGAGCCTCCGTAGATGCCCGTCCTTATTTTTCGGTTCATGGGGGTGTGAGGCAGTTATACATTTAAAAACTCGCGCACAATGGCCAGCGTCTCAGCCTTGGCCTTGTCGAGGTCGTCGTTCACCACTACGCGGTCAAACTGCGGCGCAAAGGTAAGCTCGTATGAGGCGCGAGCCAAGCGGTCTTCAATCACCTCGGGGGCATCGGTGGCGCGGCCTACCAGGCGCTGGCGCAGGGCGTCGATTGATGGTGGCTGTATGAAGATGCTCAAGGCGCGGTCGCCATAAAAGCGTTTAATGTTGCAACCACCCTTCACATCGAGGTCGAACACGACGTTCTCGCCCTTCTGCAACTGGTTTTCTACCTGCTGCTTCAGTGTGCCATAGAAGCGATCTTTATACACCTCTTCATATTCAAGAAACTCGTTGTTGGCAATGCGCTCGCGAAACTCTTCAGGCGTGAGGAAGAAATATTCAACGCCGTTTTGCTCGGTGCCACGCGGTGCACGGCTGGTGCATGATATTGAGAAGGCCAGGTGCAGATCAGGGTGCTGCATCAGCCAGTTAATGATAGTGCTTTTTCCGCTGCCACTGGGAGCAGAGAAGATTAAAAGTTTTCTTTCCATATTATGTTCTAATGCCTCAAACAATAATGTTGGGTGGGTTACAGCGCGTTCAGCACTTGTTCTTTAATTTGTTCCAACTCGTCTTTCATCTTCACCACGATGTTCTGCATCTCGGCCTGGTTGCTCTTCGAGCCAGTGGTGTTGATTTCGCGTCCCATCTCTTGTGCAATGAAGCCCAACTTCTTGCCCTGTCCGCAAGCCTCTTGCAAGGTTTCGCGGAAGTATTTCAGGTGGTTAGCCAAGCGCTGCTTCTCTTCACTGATGTCGAGTTTCTCAATATAATAAATCAACTCTTGCTCAAGGCGGTTCTTGTCATACTCTACGTCGGGTATGCTCTTCAGGCCATCAACAATGCGGGCACGTATCTTCTCAACACGGGCTTTCTCCCAAGGCTCAATGCTGTGCAGCAACTGCTCGATGTTGTCAATCTTCTCAGTAAACTTCTTCTGAAGAGCGGCACCCTCTTGCTTGCGGAAGTCGACCAACTTGTCAACGGCCTCTTCAACGGCGGCGCGAGCAACAGCCCACTCTTCGTCGGTCAAGCACTCGGTCTCGGTGCGCGTGGTAACGTCGGGCATGCGCAGCAACAGCGTAAACCAGTCGGTAGGTGCGGGTATGCCGGTCTTCTCGGCAATGTCGCTAATCTGCTGATAGTAGTTGGCCACCAGGGCGGTGTTGATGGGGGCGGCGTCTACCGATGCATCTTTGTCTATCCAGATGGCAAAGTCGACCTTGCCGCGCAACAGCTTGGCCGTAATGATTTGTCTGATCTCCATCTCCTTCTCGCGGTAGAGGGGAGCAATACGTGTAGACAGGTCGAGCGCCTTACTGTTCAGCGACTTTACCTCTACGTTAATTTTTTTTCCATTGTAGGTTACGACCGACTTGCCGTAACCAGTCATCGACTGTATCATATCTCTATAAAACGTTTTAGGTGTCGGTCTGCAAGCCAGCTGCTTGTCGGCAATATCTCATGCTGCGGCAGGCTTGAAGACTTATGAGTGCAAAAGTACACTTTTCAGACGAGATGTGCAAAAAATATCTCCGTCTCTTGTAAAACATGCCTACTTGTTCGGTATCAGGACGCGATAGGCAAGCGATACCTGTGTTAATAATTCATGCCAAAATACCATAATGGTATGATGATACCGTGACCCGTTTCGATATCGTCTCTTACCACACGCCCATCTTTCACATCCTCTATCTGCTTCTTACCTTTCTTATGGCCACCTATCTCAAAGGTATAACCATTGATGGTAAAATCAGACACTTTTGAAGAAGTGATATCTTGCTTCACGCGCATCTGGTTATAAAAAAACGTTTCTCTCACGTTTCCTATATTAGGCGAAGGCGTAAGTATCGACATCAAATTGGGATTATCAACATACACTTTTTCTACCTTGCCTAAATTTCGTAGTCCTACTGTATTGTCTCTCAACAGGCCTAACATACCAGCTCGTTCAAGAAAGACAAGATAATCGGGCACATTATTTTTGCTTACGCCTATCTTGGTTGCAAGGTTTTCCATGCTTGGCTTATACGGTGCCAATTCAGAAATAATAACAAGCATACGCTTTAACTTGCGCGCCGTTGATGCCTTCATATCGGCATATTGCGGAATATCAACGTCTACTGTTTGGTCGACCACTTGCAACAAGCGCTGGGCAAAATCGCCTTGTACAGCAAAAGGATAATAGCCACGACTTAGATAATTGCGGAAAAGTGGCAACGGATGCTCTACCTCAGGAACCTGAACCTGATGATTGAGTATCTCATCGAAAGTGAACGCACGACTCTTGATGCCATGAAAAAGATGAAGATACTCTCTAAACGAAAGGCCTTGCATCATATACATCAAGGCGCGACGACTGAGGTCGGCCTCACCTCGCTTTATATCAAGAACAGAAGAGCCCGTGAAAACGACATGAAGCAATGGATGCATATCGTATATCTGTTTCAACTCTCGGCTCCAACCTACATACTTATGTATCTCATCTATATAAAGGTGTGTACCGCCCTCTTTGATAAAATCATTGGCTAAATCAACCAAAGAGTGGGTGGTAAAATAGATGATATCAGCAGAGACATATAGATGATGTCCTTCTGTAGATTGTTTGATACGCTGCAATAGCATGGTCGACTTTCCCACACCGCGTGGTCCTATTATTCCCACCAACTGGCTATCCCAATTGATATCATCATATCTATATCTGACGAAATCTAATGGGACACGCTTCTGCAGCTCATGCGAATACTCGTATAAAGAATTATCTATCATTGTCGTTTCGTATAAAGATTTGTTATTGTCACACTGCAAATATACAAAAAATCCCTCATTGAGGGACGAATACCACTAAAAACATCCCTCATTGAGGGACGTTTTTAAGCATTTTTATCCCTCATTGAGGGATTTTTGATACTAAACTACGCAAATCGGGGTTCACCAACAGTACACCTTTAGCACACCCCCAAAAACGAAAAACGCTTGTAAGCTATTCACTTACAAGCGCATATTACTTTATTTACTGTACCCAGACCCGGGGTCGAACCGGGACGGATTGCTCCACTGGTGTTTGAGACCAGCGCGTCTACCGATTCCGCCATCTGGGCATTGCGGGTGCAAAGGTACAATATATTTTTTAATGTGGCAAGCGTTTTTGTATATTTTTGCTTTATTGTTCCAAATATTTTTTTTAATTTTGCCACCATAAAGCCAAAATAGCTTATCAAAAAGCTTTTGAGCACACCTATATATAATATAGATATATAATATAGATAGATATATATAATAACACCTATTTATTATACATATCGTACGTGAGGCGACTTTTTCAAAATAATTAATAAAACAATAATAACTTTAAAGAGAGAACGACGATGAAGAAAACTTTACGCCTGTTTGCAGTAGTGCTTACTGCGCTGTGGGGTGTGACTGCTACAGCCACCACTCAGAAAATTACGCTGAACCCCGATCGTACCACTGCCGAGAACGCTGTGTACAACGCAGCCGACAAGTCGGTAACATTGACCGCCACCGCGCCTAAGTACACCATAATGGATTGGGAGAGCTACATGTATGAAGAGTTGACACACATCGACTCGGTAACCATTAGTCGCCGCCCCTCAGGCAAGTTTGACAACACCAAACAGATTGCTACCGTTAAAGACGTGACTGTAGGCGGTGAGATTAAATACATCGACAAAACCGTTGAGGCCGATAGCAACTACGAGTATCTGTTAACTGTATATGTTGACGGTTTGAACAGCTCAAACGGCTTTATCACCGTTTACACAGGTGTGCTGCCTGGCAATATTTCTAACTTTACCGCTTCGGTAGCCAACTATAAGGTAGGTTCCGTTGACATCAGCGTTACCGCTCCTACCAAGATGAAAGACGGCAGCCCATTGACAGAAGGCGTATGCATTGATGTAACTAAAGGTTCTATATGGGATGGCTATGAGGTTGTACACACCTTTGAGAACGTAAAGGCCGGACAGACCTACACCTGGAAGCACGAGGTAACTGAGATGGACCAGACAATACAATATGTTGCCTACGCACGTTGTGGCAAGAACGGCCTTGGAATAAAAGAGTCGGCCGAAACACACGTAGGACTGGTAGCCCCTGAAACCCCACAGAACTTTAAGGCTGTGCGCCAAGGCGACAACGTGGTGCTGACATGGGAGAAACCCCTCTGTGGCCGCTACAATGGCGACTATGACGCTGAAAACACCACTTATAAGCTGACACGCGTTTACCTTGACAAGTCTGAGATTATAGCTGCCACCAACATCAGCGGCTATACCTATACTGATAGCCCCGAGGCCGATGAGGAAGAGAGCATCACCTACAAACTGGTGGCTGTAAACTCAGAAGGCGAGTCGGCAACACCCGCAGAGAGCGGACAGGTAGCCATTGGTAAGGCACTGGATTTGCCCTTCGAAGAGTCGTTCTTCGGTAGCAAGTTTACACACAAGGGTTGGACTACCGAGACTTCACAGAACGACCCCTACTACACCTATAAGGCATGGCAGCTGTATTCAAGCAACACTGTTTACTATCTGCCCGAAGACAAGTATCTGGCAGTAGCTCCTCAGGATAACGACGGTGGCTTGGCTTGCTGCTTGTTCTACGGACACAGCGAGGATGGCCAGACTGAGAGCCTCATCTCTCCGCACGTGAAGCCCGCTGGTGCCGACAACGTAGAGCTGAAGTTTAACTTCTGGGAGATGGGTTCTGACGCTACCAAGAACGAGATTAAGGTTTGGGTAAGCCGCGACGACAACGCATGGGAGCTGCTGTGGGCATCGACACTGAAAGAGGAGTTTGAGCCCCAGTGGTCGGAGATAACACTGCCCATCTTCAACACCAAGGCTAACAACAACATTCGCATCAAGATTGACGCCATTCGTCACGAAGGCCCCGTCACCGATGTTCTGATCGACAACATCACTATGACCGAGCTCGACGCATCAGGCATCAACAGTGTGAAGCCCGCTACCGTAGGCGAAGCTGAATACTACACCCTCTCGGGCGTGCGCATCAACAAGCCCGCCACACGTGGCACCTACATCGTGAAGAACGGTGATAGCGTGAAGAAGATTATGGTGAAGTAATGACACGAAGATAGCTCAACAAGCCTACACCATTCTTAACGTAGGCAAGCGATAACAAGCGCCCGTTGCAACCCACAATTGCAGCGGGCGCTTTTGTATTGTAAAAGGTGAAAAAGGCATAAGAAATGGTTGTTTAGGTTTATTAGCATTAAAAAAATAATAAAACTTTGGCTGGGCCGTTTTATATTTGTAACTTCGTGAACGAAAGCCAGCGCTTGTCGCGGCATCAGGTCACGACAAACTACTTTCAAACCGAACAAAACCAAACATCGTGAATAACATGAACGATAGAAAAAACTACTATTGCGTGATCCTTGCAGGAGGAAAAGGACGCCGCCTGTGGCCTTGCAGCCGCGAGCAGCACCCCAAACAGTTTATCGATTTCTTCGGTACAGGAAAGACACAGCTACAACAAACCTTTGAGCGCTTTGAAAAGATTGTGCCCAAAGAAAATATTCTCGTCAACACAAATGACGTTTATGCACAGTTGGTGAAAGAGCAACTGCCCGATCTGCCCGATGCCAACATCATGGCCGAGCCTATATATCGTAGCACAGCCCCCAGCGCCGCCTGGGCCATACACCGCATTAAGAACTTGAACCCCAAGGCCAGCATCATCATCACGCCCAGCGACCAGACGGTGTTTAACGAAGAGACGTTTGTAAAGAACGTTACCGACGGCTTACGTTTCGTAAGCCAAACCGACTGTGTGCTCACCATGGGCATAAAGCCCACACGCCCCGAGCCAGGCTACGGCTATATACAGCTGGGCGAATGTGCCGCTAACAACGTGTATCGTGTGCAGTCGTTTACCGAAAAACCCGAACGCGACTTTGCCGAGGTGTTTGTTAACAGTGGCGAGTTTTATTGGAACACGGGCCTCTTCCTCACCAACGTGTCCTACGGTTTTGAGTGTTTCTCAAAGTTGCTACCCGTGGTGCTACGCGACTTCGATGCCCACGTAAGCGAATTTTCGATTGAGAAGGAGAACGAATTTATTCATAACAACTTTCCCTCATACCCCAACATTTCTATCGACTGTGGCATCTTAGAACGCTCAGACAATGTATATGTGATGCGCTGCGACTTTGGTTGGGCCGACCTGGGCACCTGGCACAGCCTGTACGAAGCTATGCAGAAGGGCGAGGGCGACAACGTGGTGATTGACAGCGACGTCATCATAGACAATGCTCACAACAACGTTATCAAGATGCCAAAAGGCAAACTGGCCGTTATCAATGGCCTTGATGGCTACATCGTGGCCGAAAAAGACAATGTGCTGCTGGTATGTAAGAAGGAAGACTCGTCGGCGCTGGTTCGCAAATTTGTGAACGAAGTGCAGATGAAGAAGGGTAACGAATATGTGTAACAAAGGCTGTAAACGCTATAGATAACCATTGTTTATAACGCATACACACATAACTTACATATATGAAAAAAGCCTAAAGCATGAAGAGTGCTTTAGGCTTTTTTGTTTGTTATCTCAATATCTTTGCCCTTACAGTTTCTTAAACTCGGCATAGATCTGTGCGGCTACAGCGCTCATCTCCTCATCGCTAAGCTTCTGCTTGGGGTTTGAGAAAATCATGTCTTTCTCGCTCTGCATGGGCACGAGGTGTATGTGTGCATGTGGCACCTCAAGGCCCAACACGGCTTGGCCCACCTTGATGCAAGGCAGCACGCGCTTGATGGCCACGGCCACCTTCTTAGCAAACACTTGGAAGCGAGCCAGCTCGTCGTCTTCCATATCGAAGATGTAGTCGACCTCACGGCGCGGGATGACCAGCGTGTGGCCCTTCACCAGCGGATTGATGTCGAGGAAAGCGTAAAACTCGTCGTTCTCGGCACACTTAAAGCTGGGTATCTCACCAGCGGCAATCTTTGAAAAAATGTCCATCGTTCAGTTTCTTTCCTTTTTTTGATCAATAAATATTGTTCTTTGTTTAGGCTCAAGAAGAGAATATTATCCTACAGTAATCTTGTCGACACGCAAGCGAATGGTGCCACGAGGAATTTTAATCTCAGCCACATCGCCCACCTTCTTGTTCAGCAAACCTTGTGCAATAGGTGTGTGGATAGAGATTTTGCCCTCGCGCAGGTTGGCCTCACTCTCGCTCACGATGGTGTATGTCATCTTAGCGTTGTTGGCCACGTTGGTCATCTCAACGGTCGAGAGTATCTGTACGGCATCGGCACTGAGGCGCGATACATCTACAATCTTAGCCTCGGCAATAGCCATCTTCATCTTGTTAATTTTGTCCTCGAGGTGAGCCTGTGCCTCCTTAGCGGCATCATACTCTGAATTCTCACTCAAGTCGCCCTTATCTCGAGCTTCGGCAATGGCTGCCGATGCCTTGGGGCGCTCTACAGTTTCGAGCTGTTTCAGTTCGGCCACGAGCTTGTCGTAGCCTTCTTGTGACATGTAAGCCATAATAAAATAATGTTTTAAAAGTTTTCATTAAGGACAATAAAAACAAAGAATTCCGACACATGGTCTTGTGCTGTCGGAATTCCATATTTGTATAATCCTTTTATATTGATTGTTTATATGTTCGTTCGGAACGTTGCTTTTGCAAAGATAGGAAATATATTTGAAATAAAAAAATATTCGCCCCACATTCTTTCTTTTTCAGCACTTTACGACGATGAAGAGGGCTAAAAAAGCAAACACGCGAAGCGATTTAGAGATAATTATTAGCGATGCGATGGGCCGTATATCGCGAGCACCTTAATACTCAATATAAGGGGCCAGGCGTTGTAGGTCGGCCTCGCTAAAATCTTTCATCAGACGCAACTGATTAAGATGAGTGATGGGGCCTCGCATACGGCGATAGTCAACAATATCGCGCGCCTGATAATAAGTGATATAGGGATGACGTCGCAACTGGTCAAGGGTCAGCTTGTTCACATTCAGCTTCGTTACGCCATGGGCATCGGGCGTGAAAAAGGCGAGGGCCGAAGGCGGAAAGCCCTCAATCTCGAGCAACTGTTGTGCTGAATGAAAACCGCCCAAGCGCTGACGGTAAGCCACCACGCGGCGCGCATAATAGCTGCCTATGCCAGGCACACGCTTCAGAAGGGTGGTGTCGGATGTGTTTAGGGCGATATGCTCGCCTGGCTTCAGCTTTACAGGATATTTTATTGAGTCGCGTGGATGAGCGGCAGCAGCATTGCCCGAAGGCTGAGCAGTGCGACCTTGAACATACGCGCCACGGTTTTGTCCATATCCACCGCGCTCTTGGGCATAAACATCGGCAGCCAAACGATAGTCGTTGCCAATACGAATGTAGGGCTCGAGTTCGCGATATTGCTTCACCGTAAGGCCATAAAGGCGAGCAAAGTCGGTGGGACGATGATAGGTTCCGCCCTTGGCTCGATAATGATAGATGCTGCGCACCTGCCAGCGAGTGAGACCCAGGCGCAACAGTTGGGTGCTATCAGCAGTATTGGGGTCGAAGACAAAACGTTCGGGTGTGCGTTGAGTGAGGGCGGCATCATCAGCAATCGCGCCCACATTACCGCTGGTTGCATCGGCACGAAGAGCGGCAACATTATCAGCCGAAGCTGTGTTAGCATTGTCCTGAGCCGTGGTAACAGACTGCGAAGTGCCACCATTGGTGCTACTTACGCCTGCACGATAAGCCAGCCATGCCACGGTAACCAGTAGTACAACAAGGGCAAGGGGCAAGATGCGGCGGTCAGTGCCCGCAAAACGAAACAAGGTTTTCAGCCACTTCATAAAATTAGAACAAGCCAAACTGGTGCAAGAAGACAATGATAATGCACGCTGGAGCCACGTAGCGCACTAACATAAGGAAGAGGCGGAAGAAGGTGGCGGGCAGCGTGTCGGCATTGGTAAACTCGTCGCGCACCAACTTCTTGGGCAGATACCAGCCCACAAACACACAGGTAAGAATGGCACCAATGGGCATGAGGAACTGGCCTGTAACGTAGTCGCACAATTCCATCACACTCTTGCCAAACAGCGAGAGGCCAGCCGCAGCGCCACACGACAGCGCACACACAATGCCTATCACGCCACACACGGCCGACTGTATGCAAGCACCGGCCTTGCGTGTGATGTGCAACTCTTCATATAGCAGCGCCGTGCCTATCTCGTGCATAGAGATGGTAGAGGTGAGAGCCGCCAAGGTGAGCAAGGCATAGAACAGCACCGACATGATATAGCCTACAGCGGGCAACGAGGCAAAGGCCTGGTTAAACACATTGGGCAAGGTGATAAACACCAGCGAGGGGCCACTGTCAGGACTAACGCCCACCGAGAAGGCAGCGGGGAATATCATCAAACCAGCAAGGATGGCAATGACCGTATCGATAACGGCTATCTGTATGGCCGACTTGCCCAAATTGGTTTGTCGGCTAAAATAAGAAGCATAGGTGCATAGGCACGAAGTGCCCATAGACAAAGAGAAGAAGGCCTGACCCAAAGCATCGAGAAACATACCCTTGCTCACCTTGCTAAAGTCGGGCTGAAACAAAAAGCTAATGCCCTTTGTAGCACCTGGCAACAGGCACGACGACACGGCAATGATGATGAGCAACACAAAGAGGGTGGGCATAAGCATATTGCTTACCTTCTCGATACCATTGCGCACACCATGGGTAACAACAATGTGGGTGAGGAAGATAAAGCCCAAACAGCAGGCCACAGGCTTGATGGGATGGGTGCTGAAGGCTGTAAAGTAGTCGGTAATCTCTTGGGCCGACCCCATCAGTTGGCCCGTGAGCGATGCATAAAAATAATATAAACACCAGCCTGCCACCACGGCATAAAAGCCTAAGATAATGGTAGAGGTTAGCATGCCCATGGCACCCACCAGCCACCACGGCTTACCGCCCGACAGGTTAAAATAGGCGCGAGCGGCATTTGAGCCAGCACGTCGGCCTATGATAAATTCGGCTATCATGCCTGGTATGCCCAGCATGAACACACATATTATATATACAAGGATGAAGGCGGCACCCCCGTCTTGACCAGCAAGATAAGGAAAGCGCCATATATTGCCAAGACCTACTGCCGAACCAGCAGTGGCCAAGATGACACCCAACTTGGTACCGAAGGTGCCACGATTTTCTGTATTAGCCATAAAGGAGAAATCAGAGTAAGTTAAACTGATGCAAGAAGATAAGCAGAATGGCTACGGGAGCCACGAAGCGCACACAGAACAAGAAGAGGCCAAAGAAGCGACCACTGAGCGTGCCCCAGTTGGTAAACTCGTCGCGCACCAACTTCTTGGGCACATACCAGCCTAAGAACAAACAGGTAAAGAAGCCACCAATGGGCAGCATAAGTTGGCCTGTAACAAAGTCGAAGGCATCGAACAGGTCGGTACCAAACACCGATAAACCTGGCACAGCGCCTAACGACAACGAGCACAACGCACCGATAACACAGCACGAAATGGTAACAATAAGGGCTCCGCTCTTGCGCGTGATATGAAACTCTTCGAAGAAGAACGCCGTGCTAACCTCGTGCAAAGAAATAAGCGACGTGATGGCTGCCAACGACAACAGAGCGTAAAACAGCAGCGAGATAATGTAACCCAGCCAAGGCAAGGCAGTAAAAGCCGACTGAAACACATTGGGCAAGGTGATGAAGATGAGCGAGGGGCCGCTGTCAGGATTAACACCCACCGAGAAGGCGGCAGGGAAAATCATCAAGCCTGCCAGCACAGCAATGGCGGTGTCGATAACAGATATCTGCGCAGCCGACTTTAACAAATTGGTTTGTCGGCTGAAGTAAGAGGCATAGGTGCAGATACAACCCATGCCGATGCTAAGCGAATAGAACGACTGGCCAAGGGCGCCGAGAAACACATCCTTGCTTACCTTTGAGAAGTCGGGGTGGAAAAGGAAGCTAACACCCTTACCTGCATTGGGCAACAGGCACGACGATACCACCACGATGAGCAGCAACACGAAGAGCAAAGGCATAAACAGCTTTGAGGTTTTCTCGATGCCGCCACGCACACCATGAATGATAACCCAGTGAACAAGAAAGAGAATGGCCACCGTCCAAAACACGGGCTTGAAGGCCGACTGCGAGAAGGTGCTGAAATATTGTGCCACATAATCGGGCGAGCCCTGCAGATGTCCTACAGCCGAAGCCAAGATATACTGCAAGCACCAGCCCGCCACCACAGCATAATAACCTGTGATGAGGAAGCCCGTGAGCACACCCAGGTAGCCCACATACTTCCAGGGCTTACCGTTAGCCAGTTTGGTATAAGCACGCGCTGTGTTTGAGGCACCATGACGACCAATGATAAACTCGGCCACCATACAGGGCAAGCCTAACAACAATACGCAACCTATATAGATAAGGATGAAGGCTGCGCCACCATTCTGCCCCGCCATATATGGGAAACGCCACACATTGCCAAGGCCCACAGCCGAACCTGCCGTAGCCAATATCACGCCCAACTTACTACCAAAATTGGCTCTTTCCTCGTTATACATTTCTTATTTGCTTTCTTTATATATCAACGTCGACACCATCTTTTGCTCATACATTGTTTGAACATTGTTCTCACATTATATTAACACATTTCAGAACATTACATCAATACGTTTCAGAACTTGTGTCAACGTTACATTCATATCACAAGAACAGAAAAAGTTTCTGTCTGTAAAAAAATCATATTGTCAACATGCAAAATTATAAAAAAATATCTACTTTTGCACTAATTATGAAAGCAAATATGAAAAAACACTTATCATCTTATCATTTTCTTACTTTATTGAGATGCTACCCGCTATCATGCTGCCTTATCATAGGCATCTGGATAGCTTGTTTCATGAACGTGCCCGACACGCCACTAAGCCACATCTCACTAATAGACAAGTGGACACACTTTGCCATGTACGGCCTCACCACCATGGTTATTGGCTTTGAAATATTAAAAAGCCACAGGCCAAAACAAGATGGTCTGTGGCAACAACTGAGGCAACAGCTCGTTTATACGTGGCTGCTGCCTATACTTATGAGTGGACTTATCGAGATACTGCAAGCCTACTGCACGGGTGGACGTCGCAGTGGCGAGTGGCTCGACTTTGTGGCCAATGCTATCGGAGCAACGATAGGTGCTACTATCGGTATTCTGGTGGCAAGGTATCGCGCCAACGACAGAAGGGGTTTGTGAGCAGGTGCGAATTGTAGAAGCGGCGGTCGCCCGTTACCTCTTTGCCGATAAACGACGGGGCTTCAAAGGCTTCAGCCTCATCGCTCAGCTCTACTTCAGCCATCACCAGCCCAGCATTATCGCCATAAAACTCGTCTACCTCAAAGGTGTGCATACCGCTCTTCACCAGATAGCGCGTCTTATCAATCAGTCCGCCCTTGCAAAGCTTCAGCAGTTGGTCGGCCTCATCGGTAGATATCTCTTTCTCAAACTCGTAACGCGACAGGCCCTTCTCGTCTGAACGACCTTTGATGGTAAGATAAGCCTTATCGTCGCGCACACGGATACGCACTGTAGCCCCATCGGCAGGAATATATCCTTGCTTGATGTGACTATGAGAAAAGGCGGCGCTTTTGTAAGCGTCGCCTTTCCTTACTAAGAACTTGCGTTCTATCTCCAATCCGCTCATTGCATTATCGTGGTGAAAATCATGAATAGTAAGGCAAGCACTATCAGTGCTATGAAAATCCATTTCACTACATTCTTACCTTCTGCTTCCTGCTTCGCTTCACGACGGGCGCGGTTTATTTTACTTTTTTCGCTCATAGTAATAAATATTTATTGGTTTTTATTGTCGTTATTATTGTTGGTCATCGTCGTTGACGGGAAACTCCATGAGATAAGCCTTGATAAACTCGTCAATCTTGCCATCCATCACGCCATCAACGTCGGCAGTTTGATAGTTGGTGCGGTGGTCTTTCACACGACGGTCGTCAAACACGTAGCTTCGTATCTGGCTACCCCACTCTATCTTCTTCTTGCCAGCCTCAATCTTAGCCTGAGCCTCAAGGCGCTTCTTCATGGCGCGGTCATACAACTGGCTCTTCAACAGCAGCAAGGCCTTGGCGCGGTTCTTGGGCTGGTCGCGGGTTTCGGTGTTCTCAATCAATATTTCTTCCTCTTCGCCAGTGTCGGGGTCTTGATACCAGTAGCGCAAACGCACACCCGACTCTACCTTATTCACGTTCTGGCCACCAGCGCCACCCGAGCGGAAGGTATCCCACGACAGGCGAGCGGGGTCGACAAACACCTCGATGGTATCGTCGACAAGAGGCGTTACAAACACACTGGCAAAACTGGTCATACGCTTACCCTGAGCATTGTAGGGCGACACGCGCACCAAGCGGTGCACACCGTTCTCGCTCTTCAAGAAGCCGTAGGCATACTCGCCACCCTCAATCTCCATGGTAACGCTCTTGATGCCAGCCTCGTCGCCTTCTTGAAGGTTTGAGATGGTAACCTTGTGCC